>CAIRBC010000524.1 GCA_903876685.1 uncultured Nitrosomonadales bacterium
GCTTGCGGGAGAGGGATGGGGAGAGGGAAACGGGCATGATGGGTTTCATCATCAGGGGTGGCAATTTGCCATGCCCGTTAGGCAGTTGCAAAAGAGCTACACCCATATTAAATGCTATTTGAGATCACGAAATGTCCAATAGTTGACTGTAGTTCATTAAAATCAGAATGTTAAGGATTGCTTGTGGTAGTGCTACTTGGAGGTCTGTATAATAGTCTGGGTTTAGTGGTTTTCGGGGGTTAGATCCCATTGATTTCAGCTTGGAGATTATATACATGTGTGTGACAGTTCGGTTTGCCTTGGTTCGTTTGATAAAAAAAATCGGCGGAATTGCTCTTTTACTGCTGGCGGCGCCGCTGACATTCGCAGCTGGAACAGTAGTGAGGATGCAAACTACCCTAGGGGCAATAGACATACAATTGTATGACGCGGACGCGCCGAAAACCGTGGCAAATTTTTTGACTTATATGAATAGCGGCGCCTACAACAATTCGTTAATCCACCGCAGCGTACCGGGTTTTATTATCCAAGGGGGGGGCTATGGTTGGAACAATACGCTGGGCAAATGGGCAGGCATCGCCGCCAATTCATCGGTAGTGAATGAATTTAGCAAGACTCGTTCCAATTTGCGAGGCACGATTGCAATGGCCAAGTTAGACAATCTCCCCGACAGTGCTACCAGCCAGTGGTTCTTCAATCTCGCAGACAATTCGGTCAACCTTGACAATCAAAATAAAGGATTCACGGTATTCGGCAAGGTGATCGGCAATGGCATGCAAGTGGTCGATGCCATTGCAGCATTGCCAGTAAATCCTTCTAAATTTATCTCACCTTTCGACGCGATACCTGAAATTCCAAATGCAAACAGTCTTTATAGCCTGGTGGCCTTAAGCAGCGTTACGCTGGCTCCACAGGCAGTAACAGGCTGGAACTTGCTGGGTAACAGTCTGGATCAACCTGTCAATGTCACGTCCATCGCGGATGATCCAAGCACCATAACCTCGGTCTGGAATTGGGACGCCGGAGGGAAAAAATGGCGGTTTTATACGCCATCGATGGATAGCGCAACACTCCAGTCTTATGCGTTGAGCAAGGGCTACGACGTGCTGAGCGTCATTAATTCTGGCGAGGGCTATTGGGTCAATGCGAATGCCACAGTAACACTAAGTGCGCAGCCTGGTACATCATTTAACCTGACGGCTGCCAAACTGGTTGCAGGCTGGAATCTGCTCGCCACTGGCAACAATGTTACGCCTGCTGCATTTATTACCAGCATGGGTACGCCAAGCATAACCTCGCTTTGGGCATGGGACAGCGCTTCATCCAAATGGGTCTTCTATTCCCCGTCACTGGATGCACAAGGAGGTTCTGCACTTTCCAGTTATATCAACACCAAGGGTTATTTGAATTTTACAACGACCAGCAAGAAGCTGGGAAATGGCATCGGCTTCTGGGTAAATCGCTGAGTATGTGGTGGTTTAGCTGACCCTTGTGAAATTTGTTGACCATAGCGCTTGAAAATTCTGACTGATTGACCACGCACGAAAAATAGTTCGCCACCGCAATCGTTAATATTTAGATACTTGAAAATTTTATACAATCAAATCCAAGTTATAATAAACAGTATTACTGTTTATAGTGTTAAAGTCCGGCTAAGGTGAGGCGTGAAAAACTCTTTATTTGTATGATAATGCGTGTATTTAACCTTACGATTGACCGCATCTTAAAGCACATCATTTCACTTGTTGTACATGAAGGTAACGGCGGCGAAAACTCAGCGCGGTGTAACGTTCTTGTAGAGAATTACGAGGGCGACCAGCCAGAATGAGTTGCGATTACCCCCTCTGCTCGATGATCAGAGCGCTTCCAAGGATTCAATGAGTGTGATGCGCGTTGATAAGGCATTTAGCGCGATGCGATGGATCATCTGAGTGACGGTGGTGCAGCAGTCAGTCAGGACTTTCACCGAATATTTCTCGGCAGCCTTGGAAATCGCGGTGTGGGTCACGCAGTTCTGCGTCATCATCCCGCAAATAAGCAATTCATCGATCCCAAGTTTTGACAATGTTTGTTCAAGAATAGTCTGGTGAAAACTGTCGGCAAACGCCTTGGTGACAATGTACCCATCCGGTGCGGCAGTCAGAATCCGGGAATGTATATCCACCCCCGTTGTTCCCTGGTTAAAGAACGGGGCGATACCTTTGGAGGCATCCGCGACGTGTTGAACCAGGATCACGGGAATGTTCTTTTCCCGAGCCTTGTTAATGGCTGCCTCAATGTTCGCCAGAATGATGTCAGCGTTCCATAAGGGAAACTTCCCCTCGGGAAAATAGTCGTTTTGCAGGTCAATAACGATTAAGGCTGGTTTGGACATGAGGAACTCGGTTTTTAATAGGGTAGCAATATTTTAATAGTTTAACCCAATCCTGAAAAGTCGCTGTTACTAACGGACATGGCAATGATGCCACCCCTTGTAATGAAACCGCCATGTCCGTTTCCCTCACCCCATCCCTCTCCCGCAAGCGGGGAGAGCGCAGCGAGGGGGGCGTAGCCGGGAGTAAGTCGCTACGCGTGTTTCACGTTA
>CAIRBC010000525.1 GCA_903876685.1 uncultured Nitrosomonadales bacterium
CTTGTTTCATGCTCTCGTCATGGCTCGCTTTCACGGCTTTTGCTGCATTGCTCATCAGATGCTCTCCTAATCGGGTTGAATTGGGAGCTAAGGTTAGCAATAAAGTTATCTGATTTCATGCATGCTTACCGGAGGGACACAACGCCATATTGCTCGTGCCTAAAGTCACAGTAGTATTAACCGACGAAACAGGCTCGCAGGGACAGGTTACGGTGGCCAACGTTCCGCTTGGTCTTGCCGCCTTTGCACATGAAGTTAGTCATGTCGGAAACTGGCTCACCCAAACGTATGAGACGACCTTCTCACTGCCAACAGACCTTCAGTTCCGAACCAATGGCACACTCTGGGGGCATCGTGTTCAGCAGGAAATGCTGCACACCAAATTTAACAACTCCATTTTAACCAGTAACCTGCTTGAGTTTTACCGTGAATGTGTTATCCCTGAATTTGCCACAGGCTACATCGTTATGTCTGATATGACTCAGCAAAATGATATCTGGACATACCTGAACGGTCGCACCAATCCCGGTCGGCTGGTTACGCTTGCCGCTGTACCTGGGGCTACAACAGTTGTGGCTGGAACCTATGGTTGCGATGTGGCCTATACCAAGCTGACCGCGCAGATGCTCTACGTCACTACACAGCAAATGAACACGCTGGGTAACCGCCTTTATCCGGGCTTGCCGACGGTTGCAGCGAATACAGCAATTCAGTCCTCAATTCAGACTTCAACGAATTACATGCTGGGTATTTCCATGAACGCGATGGATATCGTCAAGCAAACGGCCATGAGCAATTTCATGATTGATGCGCAATACATGCTGCCGGCCCAGATCGGTGATGCGGCCAGTGCATCGGCAAATCTGGCACAAGCGCAGGCGATCCGATCAACCTCGGAAAGCTACAAGATGATGGCAAAGCTTGCGGAAAGCACCATGCCCAAGGTTAAAAACATTGTTGAAATTGTTCAGTATTCCGTTTTTCCGATTGTTTTGCTGATGATCATGCTCGCGGGTCATAAAGGGGGGCTGGTTTTCAAGGCGTATGTAATGAGCCTTGTATGGGTGCAACTCTGGCCGCCGCTGTATGCCGTCATGCACATGATCATGACCTTGCATGCACAGGAGTTGGCGACCATGACAAGTGGTATGGGTTTGTCCATGTCGCAATACAGCTTGGTAAATAATGCCTATATCAGCGATGAAGCAATCGCGGGGATGATTGCCGCTACCGCGATCCCGGCAATCGCAGCGGCGCTCGTTAAAGGGGGGGATGTCGGCGCACAGGCCATTATGGGCATGTCCTCGCCATCACGGGAAGCTGAGAAAGTGGCCGCCGGTGTTGCAACCGGCAATATGCAAATGGGTAATGCGTCACTGGGCAATCAATCTGCCGATAATCTGAGTATGGGGCAAGTCAATACAAGGCCAACGCTTACTCAAGGAGGAATGCAGGTTACTGGTGCTGACAACGTAGGACATTTCTATGGTTCTGGTGGTGAGGTAATCAACAATGCGAACGCCTTTCAAAATATCGGCACGAAAATTGGTCTTAGTGGCAAGGTGTCTGGCGCTGCTCAAACTGCGTCAGAAAATGCAGAATCGACCGCATTCCAAGAGTCTGTCGCAGCGAAAGAGGCGCTAAGTTCGGTGTTTGTTCAGGCTTCATCCTTTGAAAAAGGACACGGAAGAAGTTCGGCATTCAGCTCACAAGACTTGACCGGCTCACAGGCTTCATTCCTTCAGTCCTATACTGACGCAACAAAAATTGCTCACCAGTACGCAACTGAGAACGGTTTAAGTCAAAAACAGGAGGCGGAACTGGTCGCTGAGGCTGGCGCGCAAGCAAGCGGCGGGGTCAACATCATGGGTAATGGGGCAACGGTATCTGCCGGCACATCAGTTAAAGGGAAGAGCGCTTCTTCGTCATCGCAGGTTCAGAAGGTCGCACAGCAACTCGCGCAGGACAAGGGGTTTTCCAATGCCATTACGACGATGCGCAACGCAGCTCATCAAGAATCCTTCGCTCAGGGCAATGAACAGACCAGAAGGGCCGCAGAAGGCATCAGAAGCGGTCTTGATCAAGCCAGAACTCATGAGTCGGCAGCATCGGTCTCACATAACAAATCACTCGCTTTTAAAGAAGTGGCGACTCGCACTCGTGAACAGGGCGCGAATTTTGATACCAACCACATGAATCAGTTTATGGACTGGATGAACGGGCAGAAGAACCATACGTCCGGCAAAAATTTCACAGCCAGCGATGTTGAATTCATGTCACGCTATTCTCCAGAGCACATTGGCGAGTATGCGCAGAAATTCACAGATGAAAAACTTGTGCCAGAGGTTGAGAAAAACTTGCCGGCACCAACCAATGGTGTTGCTGGTCAATATGAGGCAAACAAGGCGCGGGTTCCAGGTGAAGGGGCTGTCACCGATTTCCATAATCAAGGCAAGGCGCGTGTTACAGGTGCTGCGAACGCTGCTGGTGTGAATCCAAACACTTCACCCGTTAATAATGTCGCGCCTCAAGTACAGGCTATGACTGGACATGCAAAAGGCGAAATTGCTGCAGGCGCGGGGGGCATCAATAAAGAAGGCGACCCATTGAAAACTGGCACGACCAAAGCGACTGATCCGACCAATACAAGTAATTTGGGTAACGCATTGGCGAACGCTGCGACTGTCGGCGTGTCGTCAGACGCAATCAAACTGGCGGACAGGGCAGGGATGATTCCAGAGCATGCCAGCTTAGCCAAACCTGTGGCTGATTCAAATCACGAATCATTGACACACAATCTCGTTGGTACGGCAGTGGATGTTGGTTTGCTGGCATTAGGCGGAGCAGGGGGGAGGTTTGGTGGGGTAGCTGCTGAAAAGCTGGCAGAAAATGCAGGCAAGCTTGCCGGAGAAAAAATCATTGCCAATGAAGCCCAGGCTGAGGTTCTGGCAACTACACGATATGCACAGAGTGCAGCTACTCAGGTTGCTCAGAAGGTCGAAGGAGTTGAGGCTGCAACGGGCAAAGCTGTTGCTGACGCTGCTGAGAAAACTGCTGCCACAGACACAGCAAAAGCGAAATCTGTAGCAGACAAAGCATCTAAAGCAGATGTTAAGGAATCCGATAAAGTCGCGGCCACACTCAAGGTTGGCGGCACGATCGTCGGGGTTGCCGCAGGTAGTCAGGCTGAAAAAGTGTTCGGTGTTCAGTTACCCGATGCGAGTACAAGCCCTCAGCAGGCGGTCAATGTGGTTGAAGGAAAAATCCGACAGGTTGATAAATTCGGTGAAAGAATCGTTAAAGATGCGGTGGATGCGCTAAAGCCGGAAGATAAACTTTAGCACATCGCCAGTTGTGCGGACTTTAGCCAAATTCGTCCGTGTGTATTTCGGGCGCGTCTGTTTGTGGTTTATGCCAGCCGGATTTCCAGCGTCTTGCACAGTGCAGCCGCATCTTTGCGCAGTGTAGCAAGTGATGGCGATGGGCTCCCCGTAATCAGCGCGTTTTCCAGCCGAGCAATGGCAGGGGCTTTCGTTCCCATGCGTTCGGCGACCTGTGCTTGTGTCAGCTCGACCTCTCTGCGAGCAGCCAGAATTGCATCAAACATCGGCATTTTCTCGCGCTCCAATCGTTCTATCACTGCACGCACAGCGGGGTTTTCCATCATTTTTGCCACCATTTCCTCATGTGTCATGATGGGCGGCTTACGTTCAGCGTTTATTTTTAAGCGTGATGCAGCTCTTGTCGTATGGTTTCGCGCACCACGTCGGCCAGCGTCCGACCTTGAACAAATTGTTGCAAAGCCTCATTCATCAAGGATTGATAGTTGCCGCCCATCATTTCGGCACGCGCTTTGAAAATCGCCAGCGTGGTATTATCCACGCGCATGGTGATACGCGATTTGCCACCTTGCGCAGTTTGCAATGCCGCCAAAGCGGGAACAGCCTTGACCGGCATTGCATCCGAAAAATCCATGTCGGCATATTGATTAAAAACGGGATCAGAATTGGCGTTCATAGTGTCTCCTTTGTGTTTGGTTGGCTTTCCAAGCTGAAATTAAGCGAGGCTGGTCTCCCCGTTGTACCCATACCACAACCAGAATCCGCCCCTTTGCACCCATGCCTAGCGTTATATAACGCGCCTCACCTTGCGCATCCACATCTTCTTTTGTCAGCGCGTAAGGGTCAAGCAACACGGGGTAGGCTTCATCAAATGTTACACCCTCATGGTTTAGCGGGTTGGCTGCGGCTTTGTCAGGGTCAAATTGATAATTCATAGCACGGATTATATGCACAAACGTATGCACAAGCAAACGATAAATATCCGTTTGCAATCCAAAACTGTAGCACTTATTTCTCGCCATCCGTCACTCATTGTCAGACGTTCACAAAAAAACCATCCCTAAACGGACTTGTTTTTTGTTACAAATGCCTGAAACTACCACCTACGAACACGAAGTCCGCTGGATTGAAACGCTGTTCTCATTTCTTCAACACGAGCATTGGAGTCAGCGACATCTGCGTACACCTGCCTCATTTGTTCTGGTGAAAGTTTAGAGAAATAGTTTTTGAAAGACCATCTTTCAGCAGCAGTTCCTTTCTGGGGACCAAAAACATAAAGATACAAAAATATTGGTGCAATAAAAATCAATAAACCCGGTTTAGCTACGCAATACATAACCATCAATGCGACAAAGAAATAGAAACTAAACCGCGAAAATTCAGACTGTTTCATGACTGATTCTCTCACGCTAAGCAATCCATCCTTCAAATCCATCACATGCCGATCCCATGGTGGCATATTCTCAATTTCCTCAATGCGCTTGACGATGAGTGCCTTGACTTCGAGGCTTGTTAAACTGGCGTAAGCTGGATTGCGCGGGCGATCATTTGGCAAAGGCTCTATTGCCATTTGATTGAGAACAATTTGCAGCTCTGTAATGCCGGTGACCGCCTTTACATCATGAGGATGGCGCTTGCGATAGAGTATTGCCACGCCCTTGCCGACGTAGTAAACAGTCGTCCCGGTGCCAACGGCCAAAAAAAACAAAATTATGATTCCCATTTTATTTCTCCATTTTTGATGCGATATTTACGCACCTACTATTTTACGTCTTTACTTAAATATTCATCCAATGCAGTAACGATAATCTCCTGATTGGACATTCTGCGATCAACCCCGTGCATTTTCAACTTCCGGTAGTCTGTAGGGGTGAGCCTCACTGTTACGGCGATGCGCTCCCCCTCGTCTTTGGCTGGACTCGATGTGTTTTCAGCACTCGGGGCTGCTGCGCCCTTTGTCGCGATGACAGACCCGGTGAGAGATGCGGCTTTAGTTCTTGACATGATTATTTCCTTTTATTTACGTATTTATCGAAATGCGTATTAACGTAATTCCACAATTCAACTATTTCTGTTGCTGATTTACTGCTGGCATCTAATTCGCCTGCCGTGCGTCCGTCTATCATGGAGCTGGCGTAGTCTGTGCGCTGGTAAATGATCGTTGGAGCAACCGCACCATGTTGTGACAAAGCAATCGCTGCGTCAGCGGTGATGCGTGCGCGGTGCGCTGCGCCGTTAATCACAAACATCATCCGCTTTCCGTAATCATTCACTATATCCACCGTTTTGCCGACTGCCCGTAAATCATGTGGGCTGGGTCGTGTCGGGATGATGACCAAGTCCGCAACAGCAACGACTGACCTGATTATTTCAGTAATGGAAGGCGGCGTGTCAATGATCAGGATTTCAACGCCAGCCTGTTTTAGCTCTTCAATTGCGCTCGGCAATGCATTGATTTTTGCAGTTACAAAGATCGGTTCAGGGGCTTCGCGCATATTCCACCAGTCTGCGAGACTACCTTGTGGATCTGTATCGAGCAACGCAACTGGCCCGTGTCCACTGGTGGAGGCCTGAACACCCAGATGTCCAGTCAGGGTTGTTTTGCCAACCCCTCCCTTTTGTGATGCGACAACGATAATTTTCATTACTTGACCTCCGTGTTTACGTAATTACGTTACACTACACTTGCGATTATACGCAGATGCGTATAGTATGTAATACTTATTTGCGTAAACACTTAAATAAGATTAACGGCAGATTACACTGTCCCAGGTTGAACGATGCGCTGTCCGACAAGTCGGGGCAATTTAAGTCCGGCGGTGAGCTTGTTTGAATGAGTATCGTTGAGTATTGTGACAAGTTCAAATCCATGCGGTGCGCGTTTCAAAACGAATACGCTCTGTGAACCGACATGGCGTAGCGCAGAAACCCCATCACCATATTTTTCTATGCACCATTTAAGCGTTGCTTCGGGGATGTTCACCACTTCCGAGTCTTTGAGTACACGCTCCAACCATTTCCACGATCGTGTCCATTTATTGTCAGGAATAGTCATAAGTTCAACATCAAGCGGTGCCACTGCGCTTACCATGTGTCGTTGCACGATACGGTTTAAGGCGTGGCGACTGACGGCAATATTCCCCACCGATGACCAAAGTTCAACCGTGGGTGGTCGTTCGATCACCAAGTCAAAATTTCTGATGTTTTCAGGTGCAATCACCACTGGCTTATCGTTGCTTCCGAAAAAATTGCTGGCAATGAATTTCGAACGAGTTGAAATAAGACTGATTTTTCCTGTAGCGACTGGCGTAAATTTTTGCTGCTCACGCAACTTGATGTTGGCTTCAAAGAATTTAGTGGAGAGAAATTTTGTGAACAGCGCAATATCGAAAGTATCGGCCAGGCCGCGCCCGGTTTTTCTGAGTGCATCTTTGTCCAAGGCTTTGCATATCTCACTCAAGGACACTTCGATCTCGATCCTAACCCCTAACCGGTTGTGCCCATGTATCTCCTCAATACAAAGCAAATGGTAAATTGCCGCAATTTCAGCCAGAACTGCCCGGTCGCTTGTCCATCGTGTCCCAAGCGCTACCGTAATAATGCCTGCCACCTTGGGCAAGGGAGGCGCGTCATAATTGATATGCACGTTTTGCCACCATTCCCAACGGGTATTAAACGACCCATCGGGATTTGCATTAGTTGATACAGAAATCCTATCCACAACACACCTCTCAAATAAATTGACACGTTTAAAATCGAATTAAGCTGACGGGATTGATATTACAAGCATCTACGCAATGATGTAAACTACTAATTACGTAAATGCGTAATTACTGTAAAGGTGTGGGGCCTGATAGCCGATTCGTGATTGCGGCCATGCAGACCGCTTCTGCGCAATCAGTTACGAGGTCAATTCCGCAGGTCATGTGTGCAAATATTTCACCCCTATCTGTTGCTATAAAGTGGCTGTTGTTCTGTACCCATTCCTGAATCTTGTGCGGACAATGCGATCTATCTCACGCTTCACAATTTTTTCATCAAAAAATGTTTGCTGTTTCATGCCGCCCCGTTGATTGAATAATCCGTACCAATGACGATAGAGAATAAAGGCGCCGAGCAAGTCTTGATGCAAAACCAGCGTATAGCCGCGTTGATCATTTCTAAAGTCGATACGCATTTCATCCCCCTATAACGCTCCAACTATCTGTGCCTAATTTTATGGCAGTTGGAAAATTAAACATTAAATTAGCCAGATGGTAAACATTCAGAGACTTTGTCCACATGCTTTTTAACAGATTCTGTGGATAGATCAAGGCATTGCGCGAGGCCTGATCAGCCACTTCCAAACACCGATCAAGCTGGTTACGGTAAAACCAAGCTGCATTACAACCATGCCGGTTGCGTGAGAAAGAAGGCCGTATGCAATCCAGGCGACATTTGAGGAAAGAAACAAAACGAAGCCCCAGCCTGAATACCGATTATTCATTGCCAGCAATGCGGCACCGCATAATCCGGTAACACAACCAGACCATTCCATGATTGTCATGATCATCGTCAAGTTTTAACACCCCTGTAATTCGTAAGTAAATGTACCGCGCATTATCTCAGAAAAAATATTTTGTCAAGAAAATTACTCGACTAATTAGACGAGTATTTTTTGAGATTAAAACTTGCCTTCGTGTAATGTTTGATTTCGAAAATGAAATGGTGATGGTCATGACACGAGTTTTTATCAATCCAAGGGTAATCGAATTTATCACCTGTGTAGATATGTTCAACGCGATTGTCTACGACGCGGAGGATTGCATCGGGGGCGAACTTGAAAGAGATGACGTGCTTAACCAGACAGCTTATTCTTTGAAGCCTGCGGATTATGATTCAAGAAGATTTGAGTTTGCAGGATGCTTTATAGAGATCAAACCGAGTCCTCAAGGGCTGCCGATCATTCGGGATTTTGATATTTTGATTTATCTGACGAGCTGGCTGCAAAATGCTTGCCTGGGTAACGAGCCAGAAAACCTCAGTTTTAACATCCAGTTTTCAGCAACGGAGTTTCTGAAATTTACGAGAAGGGGTGATGGTGGTGCTCAATACCAAGGGCTTCTTCAGTCGCTTGAACGGTTAAGTGGCTCAGAAATTACAACCAATATTCCAGCCCCGGAATCGTCTGGATGGGAAGAAGAAAATCGATTCAATCTGATTAAATATAATGCTGAACGTAACAGTGATGGCAGCATTGGAATGATCAATATAACTATCCCACGTAAGCTCTATCGCATCTTCTCCTCAGATCGGTGTGACTATCACCACGGTTGCGCTATCCACCCAGATTATTTCAACTTAAAGCCGTTACACAGAATCATTTATCTGATCGCATTAACTCATTGCACATCTGAAGATCCGCTCACGCTGAGTCTAGATAAGTTGCATTTTATGACTGGCGCATCGTCGCCGTTACGAAAATTCAGAGACGCGATCAAGGAAATAATTGCACAACCGCTGATCGAATTCCAACTCAGTGCAGACGAAGATTTAAGGACAATTTATTTCATCAGGCCAAGCGATTATGTCCATGATTCCGTGGAATACATAGCCGAAATTTTTGGTGTCGACGATGAAGATGAAGAAACTGAATAACGACAAAATCTGCATTCCAGTCACGGAGAGGATGAAATCCTGCATTCAATTGGCAGCTAAGGGCGGAATGAATTACGGTAGGTCGCAGGGTAGGGCGGAGTGAAATACTGAGCCTTGAATATAAATGGTAATTTGCGTTTGCATTCGAATTGCAGCGACAAAGCGGAATGAATTACGGTAAGGCGGAATGAATTACGGTAGGTCGCAGGGTAGGGCGGAATGAATTACTAAGCATTGAATGTAAATGGTAATTTTTATTTTGCGTTCGATTGACGGAGCGAAGTAAGAAATTATTTTACCGTGCGACTTTTATACGTTCCGCGCTGAGGTAAGCATTACGCGGATTCATCAATTTGAATGCACAGTAAAAATCATTTAATTGGAGATTGGCAAGATGGAATTGGTTTCAGGAACACAGGTCATGACTGATGCAATTGTCCTGCTACGCGCACGAATGGCAGAGCTTTACGAAGCTGCCGAACAGTTGGGCAAGCAGTATTTCGATTACGTTATGGCCGAGAACAAAAATAAAACATGGGAAGGGAAAAGCGTCTTGTTTCTGAAAGCAAGAACACGCGACAACACAATGACGGCTACCTGGCACGAAGTACGCTGGTATGGATCAAAAGCATTGAATACCCGCCGCATGGTAAAGAAGGTCATCATCAAACCAAAAAACCAACACGGCTACACCATGACTACCTTGCTTAAACAAGCCCAGCCATGGGAGGTGGACATGGTACGAGAAATCGAACTTGAACTATTTGTTCTACGTCGCGAAGCATATTTCATTGGCAAGGCGTTGGGACATTTGAACCGCCTTGAGAGTGATGCAAAGAAATGAAGATTTCCTACGAATGGGAGTCACCGTGGCGTCCCAACTATGAGGCTGCTATGACGGGAATGTGGGCGGGTGCATCTTTGCTTACCTTGGTGGCGGCGAAATATATGCCGGTTCCCATTCCGGCGAAATTCAGTGTTATCGCGATGGCAGTCTGCACGACAATGGCGCTCTACAGAGGCAATGCAGCGTACAAGCGATATACCGATATTACGAGACTCGACAACTATGGCAAGGAATTTATCAGCATCAAGGAATTGATAGAGAAAACCAGGATGGCGAGTCGCAATAATGCAATCTGGCTGGGTAAAGGGTTTGACTGGACGGATATGGAGGCGCAGAAAATGCACGCCATGCTGTCTCAAGGTGTCGCACAAACCATAGGCAAGATTACCAACGAGCATCATTTGGATGGTGCGTACTGGATACATGGACTGGAGGCGGAAACCGACAGATTCATGGATATAGGGAATCTGGTTGGGCATACCTTACTAGTGGGCACAACGCGGGTAGGTAAGACCCGGATGATGGATCTGCTGATTGGTCAGGCGATCATACGCGGCGAGGCGGTTATCATTATCGATCCGAAAGGGGATCATGGTCTGGCAGAGAATGCCAAAAAAATATGTGAGGCGTTAGGGGAACCCGAACGCTTTTTTTATTTTCACCCTGCACATCCTGAGAAATCAACGCCGCTAGATCCGATGCGCAACTGGAATCGTCGGACAGAACTGGCCAGCCGTGTTGGTGCGTTGATTCCCTCTGAAACAGGGATGGATCCGTTTGCGGCGTTTGGCTGGAAGGTCTTGAACGACATTGTGAATGGGCTGGTTTCAATGGGCGTAAGTCCGAACCTGGTTCACATGAAGCGATACATCGAGTGCGGCGCGGATAACTTGCTGCTGAATACCCTGCGACATCACTTTATTGACCATGTGACGGAATGGGAATCTCGGTCAGGCGGATTTATCAAAAAGCACCGTGATAATGTACTGAGCGCCTACATTGATTTTTACAAACAGATTGCAATTCATGAGGCGCAATCATCTGATCTGGATGGGCTGATTTCCACTTTTGAGCATAACCGCGAACACTTTCAGAAGATGGTTGCGTCGCTGATCCCGATTTTGTCCATGCTGACCTCTGCGCCTCTGGGTGAAATGTTGTCACCGGATTTAAAGCTGGCAGACGATAAGCGCGCAACGGATATGGCGAAGATCATCAACAACGATCAGGTGTTGTACCTAGGCTTGGACAGCTTGTCTGATGGCACTGTGGGTAGCGCAATCGGTTCAATCATGCTGGCCGACCTGACCGCTGTGGCCGGTGATCGGTACAACTACGGCATCAAATCAATCAAACCGGTCAATCTGTTTATTGACGAAGCCGCTGAAGTAATTAACCAGCCCGCCATCCAACTGATGAACAAAGGGGGCGGTGCGTTGTTTCGTGTGACGATTGCAACACAAACGACGGCTGACTTTGCGGCTCGTCTTGGTGATGAAAACAAGGCCAGACAGGTGATGGCAAACTTGAACAACCAACTGATCTTGCGCGTAATTGATACAGAAACGCAAAAATACCTCGCGGACAGCCTGCCGAAAATCAAATACAAATCGCTCAGTCTGCGTTATGGGCATGGCGTCGATGCGCATGTACAGGATGAATTTCAATCGTCCTATGCTGAATCAATGACGGAAGAGGAAGCGGAACTGTTCCCTGCGGCAATGCTGGGCAATCTGCCTCCGCTCCATTACATCGCCAAACTGTCGGGTGGCAGGCTTATCAAGGGCAAGTTACCAATTCTTGGAGTGCAAAACTAATGGCGAAAGACAGCAAGGATCAGAGCACCACGAAATTATGGTTGATGGCATTGGCGCTGGGTTTGATATTCGCGGCATGGGCATACATGAGCACAGATCACCTGATGGCGACCTTGAGGGGCGAGCGCGAGTTTGCCGTTCAACTATCCGGCCAGCAAGCTGACCAGTGGATTTATCAGAAAATGATCGAATCCAGTTTAGGCAATCTCAAGGAGGTGACGCAAGCGGCGCGAACAGAAGGCGCGCGTCAGGATGTGCCTGTGGCATTCAGGGGGTGGATACAGGAAAGAATCATTGTGACGTGGCTGTGGGGTTCACTCATCATGTACCGTTTGAATCTGCTTTTGCTATTCTGGTTCATTCTCATGCCATTTATCTTTGCGATTGCGGCAGACGGGTTTTATACCCGCGCAATCCGGACATTTAAGTTTTCATCACAGTCACCCATACGGCACAGGATGGGCGTGGTGGTCTTAACGCTTGCCACGGTTGGCGCGGTTATCTGGGTGATTTTGCCTATGCCGCTACCTTCAATCATTGCGCCGCTCATGCTGATGGCCATTGGTTTTTCAACATGGATGTGGGCAAGCAATTTACAGAAACGGATATAGGAGCGAAATGCTCGCCTTTACTCACACTGCTGCGGGTTGTGCTTTCGCTTTGCTGGTTGCTGAATATCTACACGCCAGTCCATCGCAAGCCATACTGATTGTGGCTGGCGGCATTCTTGGGAGCCATCTGCCCGATATTGATCACCCGAAAAGCGCATTTGGTAGTCGCGTTAAGCCGCTCTCTATCCCGCTTTCTGCCATATTTGGTCATCGTGGTATCACGCACAGTCTGCTTGCTGTTGTTGGCATGTATGGATTGATCTGGTGGGTATTTAATGTCGTACATTGGCAGCGAGGCTATGCAGTGCCGGTTGTGGTTGGAGTTGCGGTTGGTTATCTGTCTCACTTGCTAGGTGACTGGATGACCAATTCAGGCGTGCCGCTGCTGTGGCCGAGCAAGAGGCGGTTTGTTGCACCATTGAAACTTTGCACGGGCGATCTGCGCGAATATGTGTTGGCGTTTGCAATGTATGGCTGGTCAGTAATGGATTGTGTGAGGGTTTTTCATACGATATGAATTTAGATTTAGCCATAAGACAGGGACCGAATTGAAAATTGCAGCCTCAAAAACACCCGCTTTCAAGCCTTGTGCAGCGCTGTAGTCCGCTGTCAATGGCGGAAAGTAATTTACCAATAATCATTACCAGTGACACAGAGGATTGCCACGATGCCGACCAATCAAATTTTGCAGCACTTGCAAAAACACGGTGAACAACTCGATTTCAAAATCGCTGATGAGATAGGTGTGCCGCTGGCAACGGCTCGCCATCATTTAATTCAGTTGACCGCGAGTGGAAAAATCATTTCATGCCATTTAACGCGGTTTACGGAAGGTGAAAAGGCCGAAGGGCTCTTATGCCGGGTAGCAGGCCATATTCAGTCGGCCAGTCCGGGCAGGAAGGCAAAGTGACGTTAGCAACCGTGCTTTTGGGTGTTGGCAAACAATTTATTGCCTTGCCTGGAAGAGATCATTTTCTGATTGGCAGTTTTTTGGCATTTGATTTGATTGCAGCACCACGTTTCGGTATGTGGGCGTACAGCCTGTTTGTTTTACCGGGTGTTCTGGGACATGAAATCTATCATTGGCTGGTGGCACTGATGCTGCGTGCAAGACCATCCTTTCCAAACATCATTCCCAAGCATGACGGTAATACATGGCGGCTTGGGGCTGTGCAATTTGTCCCCAACCTGCTTACCTTGATTCCTATTGCCTTGGCTCCGTTTATGTTGCTGCCCCTGGGCATCTGGTATGCGGCTTTTGTGATGTACCCGGCTACGGGCGGGTGGTGGTTTCATGGCTGGATAGCCAGCACCTTTCTGGTCGCCAGCTTGCCCTCAAGACAGGATTGGAAAGTAGCCATGCCCGCCATCGTGTGTGCGCTGGCGTTGAGTTATCTGGCTCACAGATACGGGCTGTTCTGAACATGTTATTCAATTCTGCCACCTTCCTGTACGGCTTTCTGCCATGTTCTCTGCTGGCCTATTATGGTGCTCATCATTGGTATGGCGCGCGTGCAGCGCAGTGGGTTTTGTTTGCGGCTTCCTGCGTGTTTTATGGTGCATGGGACTGGCATTACCTCGTCATGCTGCTGGTGTTGCTTTAGATCAACTTTCAGCTGGGCGGATGGTTGTCGCGCCGTCCATCGGTCGCGGTGCTCTCTGGCGGGATTACGCTTAACTTGTTGATACTTGGCTATTTCAAATACACTGATTTTTTTATTGGCAATTTGAATGCGGCCACTGGCGCGCAATACCCGTTACTGCATATCATTCTGCCACTCGGTATCTCTTTTTTCATATTCCAGAAGATCGCCTATCTGGTGGATTGTCACAAGGGGGTGGTGACCGACCGTGATCCGTTGCGTTTTGCCATCTTCGTGATGTTCTTCCCACAACTTATCGCAGGACCGATTGTGCATCACGTCGAAGTAATTCCGCAGTTAAAAAGGCACAGTTTGATGCCGGATGCAGGCAGGGTGTCGGCGGGGTTGCTTTTGCTAGCGGTAGGGCTGTTCAAGAAAGTGGTGATCGCTGACTGGCTGGCCGCGTATGTGGATGAACCTTTTGCGCATGCTACTGAACTGCAATTTCTTGACGCATGGACAGCAGTGATGGGCTACGCGCTGCAATTGTATTTCGATTTTTCTGCCTACTCTGAAATGGCGATGGGTCTGGCGCTGCTGTTTGGCGTGTCGTTGCCGATCAATTTCAACTCCCCGTACAAGGCGGCCAGCATTGCCGAGTTCTGGCGACGCTGGCATATCACGCTTGGGCGCTTCCTGCGTGATTACCTATACTTTCCCTTGGGTGGAAGCAGACAAGGGCAGAGTAGGGCAGTCTTTGCGGCGTTGGTGGTCATGTTGCTGGGTGGATTGTGGCACGGTGGGGGCTGGACGTTCGTGATCTGGGGAACAATGCATGGCGTTTATCTGGCGGTTCATCGGGTGTGGAGTGCGCGCTACTCTATGCCTCGTCTGCTGGGCGTTGCGATCACGTTCCCTGGTGTGCTGTTTGCCTGGGTGATGTTCCGCGCTGCGTCGGTCAGCGATGCCGTAACGATCTGGAAGACCATGCTGGGATTGAATGACCTGATATTGCCTGCTGTTTATCACACCATCGCACAGACGCAACACTCCCCTTTCATCAACGGCACTGAGTTTTGGTATATGGCCTGTCTGTTGGCGTTTGTGATGACTGGTAAAAATATTCATGAAACGCTTGTGTCCTTCGTTCCATCACGATTCTCAGCCATTTACGCATCCGTGATGATCTTTGCCAGCATTCTGACCTTGGGTCGCCCAAGCACCTTTTTGTATTTTCAGTTCTGAAACCTTGAATCCGACAAATTGAATAGGTGATTGAAAATGTTCTATCTCTTCATTGCAATAATTGAAACCTGTGTTTTATTCAATCTATTGCTGGTCTTTCATGAGCTGGGACATGTAGTAGTAATGAGTTACTACAAAATTGAGACGGAATATATTGCGATTGGCTGGCCGTCGATCATCAAGGTCACGATAGATAACACCCCTTATCACCTGGGCATCTTGCCGATTTTTGGATTCGCCTACTCCAGACGATTTTTTCAAAGCGATATTCCGCTCAACCAGGCTGCTGTAATAGCACTTGCCGAGCCTGTCACCTCAATCGTTTTGGGTAGCATTATGCTGTTTATTGATTCCACAAAGGGCAGCCTGTTTTACAACGGCGGTATTGTGAGCCTTATGATTGGTTTCACAAATTTAATCCCCTTGCCGCTGATGGAAGGCTGGCACATCTTTCGTAATTTGATGCTTAAAAATGGTCTGGATATACCGGAACACTATAAAAAATTACTTCCGGTCATAGGCTTGGTCGTTGTAACCATCATAGCGATGATACTTGTTGAACTTTTGAAGAAATACAGTTCGACGTGAATCTGCGCGCTTGGAGTTACTGGGTTGCATCGGCCTTTCTGCTTGGCGGAATGGCGGTAGTGACGTTCAACTATTTTGTTGATCCTTACGAAGTGTTTGGACATCACTACCTGCGCAGCGGGCATTCGGTCAATGAACGTTACCGCAAGGTGGAACATCTGCTGCATGACAATGTGCAAAGCGATTCCTACATCCTCGGCTCGTCGGTGATGGGGGTGTACGATCCAAAGGTGGCAAGCCAATTGAGCGGACGTTCCTTTTACAATTTGTCGTTTCTGGCCGGCACTCCTCAAGAGGCATTTGATACGCTGCGTGCGCTCAAGCGTAACGGCAAGCCCATCAAGGAGGTCTTGATCGGTGTGGATTTCTTCACGTTCTATGAACGTCCCAAGGGAAACGCGCCAATGGCAAGGCAGCATCCAGAGGTGTCGGGTGAATCCAGGACATCGTTTTTTAGTTCCTATCTGTTTGCATCGGGAATTTTTCAAGGGCTGACACGGGTGGCGCATCACTTTCAGGCGCAACCCTCAATCTTTTTTGATGTGGACGGGTCGGGCGAATACCATCTATACGAATATGAGCGTAACCGGGTATCAGATCCGGCGCAGTATGAGCGTGATCACTTCCCGGCTAACGCATGGACTGGAACGGAGGTTCATTGGATTGATGAACGGTTTGATGAATTTGCGGCACTCTGTAGTTGGCTGGATGAAAACAGGATCGACGCGAAGATTTTCATACATCCGTTCTATCGGGAAACGCTATCAACGATCTCAGAAAAGTCGTACCGTGAATTCAAGGATCGGATATTGATAATACGGCCTGATGTGGTGGACTTTTCTGACTCAAATGCAATTACATCGGACAAGTCATGGTACTACGACAAGCGGCATTATCGGCCTGTGGTGGCGGATATGATTATGGCCAGCATGTATGGAGTTTTTTCGGACAACGGCATCAAGCCGCAACAGCCGGAAACTCCGCCATTAACCTACTTGGTAAATTCGTCGATTGAGTTACAATGTCAAAATGGAAAAATCCACCCCACATTGTAAGCTAACCGTGGTCAAAGTCATGGTAGAGGCTGGTAAAGTGCGTACCACGCATGCGGCGCGAGCCGGTGCAAACGAGTTAGGGCTTGCACTACCCGGCATGTTGGACGTGGTGATGGCGCTCACGCCAGCAGATTTTTTCAAGAGCATGACCACCCATGCCGATCACACGGTGTGGCAGGACGTGTACCGCCCAAACACGAAGGTGGGTGACGTTTACCTGAAGCTGACGGTCATTGATGATGTGCTGATCGTATCCTTCAAGGAGTTATGAACATGAAATGTCCTATTTGCGGCGCGGCGGAACTTATCCACGACACTCGCGACGTGTCCTACACCTATAAAGGCGAAACTACTGTCATTGCGGCAGTGACGGGTGAATTTTGCCCGGCCTGCGCTGAGTCTATCCTTGATGCGGCGGAATCGAACCGCGTCATGCGTGAAATGCGCGCATTCTCCACTCAAGTGAATTCGGCGATCGTTGATCCAAGTTTCATCACGAACGTGCGCAAAAAGCTCGATCTTGATCAGCGCGAGGCTGCCGAACTTTTCGGCGGTGGAATCAATGCCTTCTCGCGCTACGAGAACGGCAAGACCAAGCCGCCGTTGGCCTTGGTCAAGTTGCTAAAGCTGCTGGATCGTCATCCCGACCTGCTCAACGAAGTTAGAACAGCCTGACTTTCTCAAAAATCGTCGTTCTGCAATCATGTACTTGAGGTGTCCTGCGCTTCGCTGTCACAGTAGATGGTTAGCCAAGGCTCAGGTACGCTACATACGCGATATTGGCACAAGTGTAAGACATAGGCCAAATTCGGAGTATTCATGAGCTTCAAAGTTTCACCCGCACAATTTGAAATGATCGACATTGCCAGGGTAGAACCAGATCCGGCGAGTCCGCGTCAGAACATTGATGAAGCTACGCTCAAGAGTTTGGTTAATTAAATCCAAAAAATGGGCGTTATCCATCCACTGGTATTACAACCTGCCAATCTATCTGGGCGCTATACCATCATAGTGGGCGAGCGCCGCTGGCGTGCTGCCGTCCTGGCGGGCGAGCAGTCAGTACCTGCGCTGATCCGCGCCTGTCCTATATTTGAGGTGATGGATGTGCAGGTTGCCGAAAATATGGGGCAGGGTGTGCGTGCAGCATTGGAGCCGCGAGAGATGGCTAACGCTATTCAGACGATCGCTGAACGCTTTGATAATCAGGAAGCGGCTGCGGAACACTTTGGCGGAACGCAAACCTGGCTAAAACAAGCCACGGCTGCGGCATCGGTCAATCTATCACCCAAGATTTCAGCACTGCTTGATTCGGGCAGAATCTCCAGTGCCGGGACCGCGATTCAGTTGGAAAAACTGTCCCAAAAAAATAGCTCAAAGGCAGAATATTTGATTGAACAGATAGAACAAATGCCTGAAGGGGAGAAACTGACCAAGAAAGCGGTGGATA
>CAIRBC010000526.1 GCA_903876685.1 uncultured Nitrosomonadales bacterium
AGATTTACGCGCTCAACGAAGAAGAACTAGCCTCCATCGAAGACCGTTTGCGCAAAGACAAGGTTAAAGAAGGCTCTTGGGCTATTTCACGCTTCAAAGGTTTGGGAGAAATGAACCCTGAACAGTTGTGGGATACCACCATGAACCCGGACGCGCGCCGCGCCTTATGCGTCGAACTGAACACGGCTTCCTTGAGGGCGACCGAACAGATCATGAATATGCTGATGGCAAAACAGGAGTCGGGTTCCAGGCGTGCCTGGCTCGAATATCATGGAAACGAGGTAGCTGCCGATGTCTGAAATTCCGCAAGCCCAATTATTTGAATATATTAAAGAAGTAGCACCGGTATTGCCTGCGTCTACTAATGGCGGTTCGGGCAATCTACGTCAGTTCATGCCGCTGCCGCCTGTACCGGAGGGTGATTCTGTGCCGCTCGCCCAATACGCCGAGCGTGCCTACCTGGAATATGCGGTGTCAGTGGTCAAGGGTCGCGCGCTGCCGGATGTGTGCGACGGACAAAAGCCGGTGCAGCGTCGCATACTCTATGCGATGCGGGAAATGGGGCTGGCACACAACAGCCATTATGTGAAGTCGGCGCGTGTGGTCGGCGAGGTGTTGGGTAAATTCCATCCACACGGTGACTCTTCTGCTTACGAGGCGATGGTACGCCTGGCACAAAGTTTTTCGCTGCGCTACCCGTTGGTGGATGGTCAGGGAAATTTCGGTTCGCGGGATGGCGACAATCCTGCGGCGATGCGCTATACCGAAACCCGCCTGACGCCGCTTGCCCAGTTGCTGCTGTCCGAACTGGACATGGGCACGGTGGACATGAAGCCCAACTATGACGGACACTTTCAGGAACCTGTGATGCTGCCCGCCCGCCTGCCGATGGTGTTGCTGAATGGTGCCTCCGGTATCGCTGTGGGCATGGCGACTGAAATTCCGTCACATAACCTGCGGGAAATCGGGTCTGCAGCAGCCGTTTGCGTGCGCAACCCGGAATGTACCGATGAAGAAATATTGAGCCTGATCACCGGCCCGGATTTGCCTGGCGGCGGGCAAATCATTTCCTCCCCTCACGAAATCAGGGATTGCTACAAGACCGGGCGCGGCTCGCTAAAGATGCGCGCCCGCTGGAAAATCGAGGAAATGGCACGAGGCCAATGGCGCGTGGCTATTGTCGAACTGCCGCATGGCGTTTCCACCAAGAAAATACTGGAGGAAATCGAAGAACTGACCAATCCCAAGATCAGAGCCAACAAGAAAGCCTTGTCTCAGGAACAGGTGCAGAACAAGCAACTTATTTTATCGGTACTGGATCGTGTGGCGGACGAGTCCGACAAGGATCATGCGGTGCGTCTGGTGTTTGAACCTAAATCCAGCCGACAATCGGCAGAAGATTTAATGACCGTGTTGCTGACCCACACCAGCCTGGAAAATTCGCTGCAACTCAACATGGTCATGATCAGCCTCGACGGGCGACCCAAGCAAAAGCCACTATGTGAAATACTGCGTGAATGGGGACAATTCAGACTATCTACGGTGCGCCGTCGCTGCGAATTCCGTCTGGCACAGGTCAATGAGCGCATCCACATACTCGATGGGCGGATGATCGTTTACCTCAATCTGGATGAAGTCATCGCACTGATTCGCGCCTCGGACGATCCCAAGGCGGCGTTAATCGAGCGTTTCAGCCTGTCCGAGCGGCAAGCCGAGGACATTCTGGAAATCAGGCTGCGTCAACTAGCCAGGATGGAAGGTATCAAGATCGAGCGCGAACTGAAACAGTTGCATGAGGAAGCGGCAGAACTCGGCAGATTGCTCGACTCGGATACCCTGATGCGTAAATGCGTGGCTAAAGAAATAGACCAAGATATCAAGACCTTTGCTGACGACCGGCGCACGCTGATCGAACAGGCAGAACGTGTCATCCTATCCACCCAGGTAGTAGACGAGGCGGTTACGGTGATCATTTCCAAAAAACATTGGGGGCGCACCCGGCAAGGCCATGGACTCGATCTGTCCGGCATCTCCTTCAAGGACGGCGATGGCCTGCTTTGCGCCTTCGAGTGTCGCACCACCGAGCAGTGTATCGCCATTTGCAGCAATGGTCGGGTATGCAGTATCCCGATTCACCAGTTGCCAGGCGGGCGCGGCGATGGCGTGCCTCTCGGTTCTCTGATCGAGGTAGCGACGGGTGCTAAAATTGTGCATGTACTATGTGGCGCGGTTGAACAGAATTTATTCATCTACACTTCCGGCAGCTATGGCTTCACCTGCACCATCGGCAACATGGTAGGCCGCAACAAGGCCGGCAAACAGTTTATCGGCGTTGAAGAAGAGCAGATTTTTTTACCCGTGCTATTTACCCCGACAGACCAGTCGCAAATCGTCGCAGCTTGCCGTTCCGGACGTTTGCTGGCCTTTCCGCTTGCCGAGATGAAACAACTTTCCGGGGGAGGGAAAGGTGTCGTGGTGATGGGAGTGGCAGAGGACGATCAACTGGTTTCGGCAATCGTCGTAGACAAGCCCAAGGTTACGGTGATTATCAGCAATGGGACACGCGAGCAAACACTTAATCTGTCGGAAAACGACCTGAAAGCACATTTTGGTAAACGTGCAAGAATGGGTAAATCGCTGCCGATGAAGCCAAAATCTCATGTGGTATTGCTCAAGGCTTTCGACTGATTACGCTTTAATTCAATACGTTACCAGGCTACACGCCGCATTTATTTAAATTTTTCTGCTTCGATTTATACAATTTATCACCGCTCTGAAGGCCGGTGACAAATTGTTGGTTCATATACCCTTTTTTGTCCAAAAATTGAGCGTGAATTTGTTTCCCGGATGCCGGTAATTCAATGAATAACAAACATATATCCATGCTATTCAAAAGATTAAATTGTTGCATTTATGGGTATTATGTTAGTCGAGTTGTAGTCACTTTAATGGCACTCTCAAATATCCAGTGGGTTATTCGCAATAACAATGTAAGGAGAGTATGACATGAGCTCAGCCATAGTTGGAATGTCGGTTAGTCAGATAGGAAGTTTAACTCCCGCTCAGGTTAATTCACTGACCAAATCGGATGTAACCCTATTGACTGATGCCCAGGCTGCAGCTTTAAGTACTCAAGTCATCTTTTTGTCACCGTCAGCTGTCGCCGGGCTGACTGCGAGTCAAATTGTCGCGCTTGGAAGTAATGTTAGCTTGCTGGCTGCGAATCAGATCGCTCAACTGACCCCTTCCGCAGTGGCCGCGATTGATCCTGTTAATATTTCCTTACTAGCACCCGGCCAAATGACTGTGTTAACCAAAGCGGATCTGGCCGCGATGACGGAAGCTCAGATTGCTGCTCTGAGCACAGTTCAGATACACGCTCTGGCAACGACTGCCGTTGCCGGGCTGACTGGTGATCAAATAAAGGTTTTAACAGACATCACCGCACTGACTTCGCAGCAAATAGCCCAATTGACGCCTGTAGCAGTGGCTGGTATGACTACGACTCAGGTTAGCTTATTGTTACCGACCCAGATTTCCGCCCTGACCAAGGCTGATGTAAGCGCAATGACCCTGGCTCAGATTGGTGCACTGGAAACCACACAGCTACCCTCTCTGGCAACGACTGCTATAGCGGGGCTGACTGCGGATCAAATAAAAGTCCTAAAAGACATTACCGTACTGACTCCGCTGCAGATAGCCCAGCTGCCGTTGGCAACAGTAGCTGGCATGACTACCGCACAGGTTGGCGCTTTGTCAGCAACACAGATATCCAAGCTGGCTGCGGACGGTCTGTCTGCTGCTCAAATTCCGTTTCTTGACGTTAGCTGGTTGACACCTCTACAAATTGGCAAATTGTCACCCGGAACGGTAGCAGGATTATCTACGACTCAGATTAGCGCTCTTAGTCTCTATCAGCTGCCTGCGTTGACCAAAGCGGATTTGACGGCGATGACGGGGGCTCAGATTGGCGCTCTAACCACTACCCAAATACCCACTCTGGCAACGGCTGCCATCGCTGGGCTGTCCGCAGTTCAAGTAGCTGCTTTTGCTGAAAAAATTTCCTCGCTGACTGCGCAGCAAATTGCCCAATTAGTACCTGCCGCTGTGGCTGGCATGACGACCACTCAGGTTGGATTATTGTTACCCCTCCATGTAGCCGCCCTGACCAAGGCTGATGTAACCGCAATGACGGTAGCTCAAATGAGTGTACTGGATGCCACACAGATACCATTCTTGGCAACGACTGCTATAGCGGGGCTGACTGCAGACCAAATAAAAGTCCTGAAAGACATCACCGTAGTAACAGCGAAACAGATAGCACAACTGACCCCTGCAACCATTGCTGGAATGACGACCACTCAGGTCGGGTTATTGTCTGCGTCTCAAGTTGCTTCCTTGACTAAAGCCGATGTGACCGCGATGACCTTGGCTCAGATTGGCGCACTGGATTCCACACGGCTACCATCACTGGCAGTTGCTGCGGTGGCCGGACTGACTGCAGATCAAATTAAGGTTCTACAAGACATTTCGTTACTGACCCCCCAGCAAATAGCTCAGCTTACGTCGGTAGCAGTGGCTGGCATGACTACGACTCAGGTTGCGGCGCTGTTAACAACTCAGATACCCGCTCTGGCAACGTCTGCGGTAGCTGGAATAACTGTAGATCAAATTGCTGCACTGGCAGGAAATATTACCGCCTTGACAGCGCTTCAGATAGCAAAATTGACACCGGCAGCCGTAGCTGGAATGACTACGGCACAAGTTAGCAGTCTAGCTAACGACCGGATTGCTGCCTTGTCCAAGGCTGATCTGACGGCGATGACGAAAGCTCAGATTGGCGCTCTGACCTCCACCCAGATAAGCGCGCTGGCAACGACTGCGGTTGCAGGACTGACAGCCGATCAAATTAAGGTTTTAACAGACATCACCGCACTCACAGCGCAACAGATAGCTCAGTTGACGACAGCGACTGTGGCTGGAATGACGACGACACAGGTTGGGTTATTGTTTACCACTCAAGTTGCCGCGCTAACCAAGGCTGATGTAACCGCGATGACCCTGGCTCAGATTAGTACACTGGATATCACCCAGATACCTGCTTTGGCCACAACCGCTGTAGCAGGGCTAACCAGTGATCAAATCAAAGTTCTAATAGGTATCACCACCTTGACTCCGCAACAAATAGCCCAACTGACGCCTGCAGCAATAGCCGGAATGACCACAACTCAAGTTGCGTCATTGTTACCTACACAAGTTGCCGCTTTGACTAAAGCTCATTTGACCGCGATGACCGTAGCACAGATAGGTGTACTGGATACCACGCAGCTACCAGTCCTGGCAACCGCTGCTATCGCGGGAATGACTGGGGATCAAATCAAGGTTCTAAAAGACATTACGGTACTGACCCCACAGCAGATAGCCCAGCTTACGCCGGCAGCAGTGACTGCGATGACGACGACTCAGGTTGGAGCGCTGTTAGCAACCCAGATACCCGCTCTGGCAACCTCTGCCGTAGCAGGACTGACCGCAACCCAAATTGCGGCACTAGGTACTAATATTACCGCACTGACTGCGCTTCAAATCGCAAAACTGACACCGACCGCCGTTGCTGGAATGACGACCGATCAGGTTGCTAGTCTGGCTAACGACCGGATTGCCGCGTTGAATAAAGCCGATGTGACCGCGATGACTGTGGCTCAAATTGGCGCGCTGACCGTCTCCCAGATACCCGCTTTGTTAACCACTGCCGTAGCCGGTCTGACAGCGGATCAAATTAAGTTATTAACAGACATCACCGCACTGACTACAGATCAGATAGCCCAATTGACGCCAGCAGCCGTGGCTGGAATGACGACAACCCAGGTCGGATCATTGTTAGCCTCTCAAGTGGCCGCGTTGACTAAAGCTGACTTAACCGCGATGAGCGCAGCACAGATAGCTGCATTGGATACCACCCAGATACCCGCTCTAACAACGACCGCAATTGCGGGGTTGACAGGGGAACAAATTCAGGCGTTAAAAGATATCACCGTACTGACTCCGCAGCAGATAGCCCAACTAACGTCAGCAGCAGTGTCTGGAATGACGACCACTCAGGTGGGTGCATTGTTAACGCCCCAGGTTGCCGCGTTGACTAAGGCGGATGTTGCTGCAATGAGCGTAGCTCAGATTGCTGCGCTGGATGTTACACAAATACCAGCACTATCCGCGACTGCTGTAACCGGGTTAACGGTAGATCAAATTTCGGCTCTTACAGATATTACTGCGCTGACTGCAGCACAGATAGCCCAATTAACTCCAGCAGCTGTGGCAGGAATGACGCAGAGTCAGACAAGCAGTCTGACCGCAACTCAGGTAGCGGCATTAACCATGGCGCAACAAATTTCGCTTTCAGCAACCATTGTTCATGGATTGCCACTGATTCAATATATCAATTCTGCTAATCCTCTTACCACTTACTCATCACCGCTGGTTCTTGATTTGAACGGTAATGGGATTACGACGCAGAGTATTACGGCTGGCGCTAAATTCGATATCAATGCAAACGGCAAAGTGGTTAATACCGGTTGGGTTTCCGGCGGCGATGGTTTGCTGGTTTTGGATCGCAATCACGATGGTGTGATTAATAATGGTAGCGAGTTGTTCGGAACCGCAACGGTACTGCCGAATGGCAAGAAGGCAGCCAACGGTTTTGCTGCACTGTCAGCACTCGACCTAAATAAAGATGGTGTGATTAATAAAGCAGATGCAGCGTGGTCGGATCTGAAAGTTTGGGTAGGTGAAAGTACCAGTGGTACGGTTCAAGGCGGACAACTGAAAAGTCTCGATTCACTGGGTATCACACAGCTAAATCTTTCTTATACCAATACTTCGATCGTGAATAATGGAAATATCGAAGGCATGCTTTCCAGCTTCAAAACCAGTGATGGCAAGACTCATCAAATGGCGGACGTCTGGTTTCAAAACGGTTTGATCAAACCCGCTACTTTACCAGCAACGACCACAGCAACGACCACAGCAACGGCTAATACGCTTGCGCAGTCCACTACAGGAAGTCTGCAATCGCAAACTAGCGGAGTATCAACGACGCTTAGTACCTTAAATCAACCCAAAGCCAGCGTGACCAGTACCTCTGGGGCAACACAGCTCAAAGCCCCTGCCAACGTGGTCAGTGTGATTGCCAGCGTACCCAGCCTGGTTGACGTATTGAAGCAATTTGATAATAATGGCCATTCGGTTTTAGCAGCGTCAGCAGCCAGCAAATTATCAACCGCGACTACGCTGACTTCGTCACTCATTCCAAATCAACTTAATAATGGAGTGCTGGTGACTACGCCTAAGGGATAAATTCCCGGACAGCCGGGAATGCCCTTTGTTTAGGATTTAAAATTGAAATTAATCGATTATTTTCAATATTTTGTAGTAATTTTTTCATCCTGACCTGTTTTTTTGAACTACAACTGGCAGGAAAATTTGCCACCATTTGAACTTTATTACTGTTGTATGGTCTAATGCATTCCTTTGTTGCTAGGTTAACCATAAAACTTCCATGAACGAAATTTTAGATTTATTAAAAACGCATGGTGAGAAGCTTGATGACGAAATAGCTAGAGCAGCTGGTCTCTCACTCTCGAAAACACGCCTTTATTTGGCAGAACTTGCCGCTAGGGGTGAAGTGATGACATATCACTCGACCCGATTTTTAGAAGGTCAGAAAATCGAGGGCATCCGCTGCCGGTGGTCCGGGAATACCCCGAAAGCAACACCTGGCAAGAAATCGAAGCCCTCTAACCTGAACTTTGTATAAACTAAAAGGGATTAAATACCTTTAAATAATAGAATTTGTATTTGCGTAGGAAATAGGGGACATACCCGAATGGCACTTACTTAAGCTTTTTGGATGACCATATTTTCTCACTTGCTCTCTTGCTTCCTGCCCTGGTTTTGTCAGCGATGGGTAGGGTTTTAGTCGTTTCTTGACGGCTCTGGGTTCAGTTCTACCCGGTCTATTGCCGACCGACTTTTCAGCAATCAGCGCTAGTGGTTTTGTGATGTCATCCACTAGCGTTGATGTTCCGCTCCAGGACAGCCAAAGTTGGAGAGCATGTTTGAAACTTAATGCCCGAGGTAACACATTGGACATCATTGCAGATTCTGCCATGACCAGACGAAGCAGCTTGTAAGCCAGCAGATAAGCCCACATTTCTTTTTTGCACATCTCCGGTGTTTTGCAACTCAGAGTTTCCATGCCAAAAGTTGTTTTGATGTTGCGAATGTCCACTTCCACTTGCCAACAGCATCGATAAACCATGATTCAAACGTTTCACGACGGCATCATTGACGATGCCCTGGCATGAGCGATCCGGTTTCAGTACCTGTGCAAGAAACATGGAAAGCGTCTCTGTCGGTCGGAATAGCCTCTCGCGATGCTCAGGCAACAATGATTCCTGCTTATTTAATAGATCAGGTGACGTGAGCTGGTTGGAAATTCCAAATGCATCGCTGATGGAAGCGTATCGTTGAACAATGTTGTTTAGATAACACAGAAAGATTATCAAGCATACGGGCTGGCTCTTTGGTGGTTTTAATGGTTTGGCGACTAACTATTACCACCAAGATAGGTTTTTTTGTTATTCAGTTCATGTAGTTAATGCTTAAGTAAGTGCCATTCTGGTCTAACTTCTATTGTCTTTTTCTGAGGCATATAATTAGCTACTGTTATGTCAGGAATGAATCACCATTCCCTGTCCTTCCCGAACTGCTCGCAAACATTCCTCCAAACCACCCTCGACAATATATGCCGGTACAGCCAGCATCAAATTGCAGGGGAGATTAAAATTCTCGATCAGCATTCCCTCTCTATCAGCAAGCCGACCATTGGCACTCGGCACACATTGCCCCTCCGCAATCTCGACGCGCTTAGCCAAGGTATCAAGGAACGTCACATATCCGTAGATTTGTTTGTCCAGTGCAAAAGCATAGCCCAATTCAAAAGCCGTTCCTGAATCCGGTTCAAGACCCCGAAAAGGATTCAGGTTCGCTATGACAATCTGCGCCTTGCGTATCAGGGTGATATTGCTTCTGAAAATCCCTTCTGGCTTTATTTCGTCGTTATCGACCGGTAGCAGGGGCTCAAAGCCGTAATGCCTGCATAAGGCTCGTGCAGATTCCGCCCAAGCGTCAACGTCAGGTCGAAATACATCGGGACCTGCAAGATATATCTTCATGTATTCACCTCGCGAACTGTTGTACTCATGCTCATGGAGCACCAAAAGAATCAAAATAACTTTACATTCTGGCATTCGGGTATTTTGTGTGGAGCCCTAAGCTCCCATCGTACGTTTTCCCAAATTACAAATTGACCAATTCAGCAAGGGGTAGAACGGCACGATACCAGCATACTCATTACCAAATTAACATCGCAACAAATTGATCAGGATTCTGGATATTTTCCAAATTGCCATTATAACTTGGTAATGATCTGCCAATTTCACGTCATACTCTTTGCAGCAATTCACGGTGAGTGGTTGAAGCCAGTCAGATAGCGAGTTACAGGCGGGGTACAGAACCGGTTATCGCGCTGAAAAATTCTGCCGGACATTTCCATGATCGGCCTGTAGTCTGCCATAGGTTAATTTCCTGCCACGAAGACTCTCATGAAAAGTAAAAAATTATCTGAGCTTTACCAGTCTGCGTAAAGTCGCTTCGGCTGTTTTCCTTGCTCTAACCGATAAGCGCCGCCAGAAAAGTGTCACACATTCATTGCAAGATTCCATGATGAGTGGGTTGGCGTGCATGTATTTCCAAGAGCCCTGTCGACATGCATTGCGTTTGTGTCTTTATATCAATCTCAAATCATGAGTTCGAAATAAATATATTTACCTCAAACAATGTGAGACAAAGGGTTTTGGAAGAATTTACTTCAAGATTTAAAAATTATCCTAAAATGTTTCGGTTTGAAGTTGGTTTACACGAAGTTTTCGCTGTCTCATCCTAACGGGCATGGCAATGATGCCACCCCTTGTAATGAAACCGCCATGTCCGTTTCCCTGAATAACCCACTAGCCACTCCACTAGGTTGCCAAAAGACAGCAACCAAGTGGCTGGTTATCTCCCCATCCCTACCCATGAACC
>CAIRBC010000527.1 GCA_903876685.1 uncultured Nitrosomonadales bacterium
ACACAGCGTATAGACTTCAAGTCCAACGATGAATTTGGCACGCTGACCGAAACACTGAACTATGCCAGTGAAAAGATCGGTGATCTGTTTTCTCACCTGGAGACCTCAACGGTACGTTACCGCAATTTGCTTCAAGGAATAGATGCGATCATCTGGGAATTGGATCCCTTGACCAATCAGTATACTTTCGTCAACCAGCGCGCCGTTGAGTTGTTGAGTTATCCCTTGGAAAACTGGCTGAATCATCCAGGTTTTTTTGAGAAATACTGTCATCCTGAAGACCTTGCTGCTTGCCGGGAAAAAATTCTCTCCATCACCCTGGAGGCGGTCTCGGGCGAATACAACTGCAGAGCGATCGCTGCGAACGGAACGGTAGTCTGGTTGAATAACCGCATTAAACTGATTAGTAATTCGACCCAAAATACCACTTCCATTTTAGGGATGTCAGTCAACATCACCAGAATGAAACAGTATGAAGACAAAATGGCTTACCTTTCCAGTTATAGCGAACTGACGGGTCTGGCGAACCGGAATCTGCTGAATGACAGACTGGAGCGAGCCGTCGTTCACGCCAGAACCAGAGACAACATGACTGCGCTGTTACTGGTTAATATAGACCGTTTCAAATTGATTAACGAAAGCCTGGGTCACAAATTGGGCGATGAAATGATCAAATCGATCGCCCAGCGCCTGCAAAAAATCATCGGTTCGGACGATACCCTTGCACACCTCGGAGGGGATGAATTTGCAATTGTCCTGCTGGATATAGACAAACCGGATGATGTCGCCGAAATAGCCAGGGATGCACTGCGCTGGGTTTCACTGCCTTTGAAAATTGAGGGGCATACACTGGTACCCAATTGCAGCATCGGCATCAGCATTTATCCCAGAGATGGAATCAATGGTAGCGCCTTGTTGAAAAATGCAGGCTCAGCCTTGACCCGCATCAAACAGCATGAAAGAAACGGCTTCAAGTTTTATACCGAAGACATGAATGCCATGGCACTTTTTTCGTTGCAACTTGAAAACAAGATGCGCGTCGCCCTCAAGAATCAGGAGTTTGTGCTTCACTATCAACCACAAATGGATATTTCCGGAACCCGGATGATCGGCGCGGAAGCATTGATACGCTGGTTTCCGCCCGGCGAAGCGATGGTTTCTCCGATGCATTTTATCCCCCTCGCTGAGGAAACCAAGTTAATTCTGCCGATGGGGGAATGGGTTTTATACGAAGCGTGTCGACAGAACAAGGCGTGGCAGGATCAGGGAATCGCGCCCTTTTGCGTGGCGGTCAACCTTTCTGCCAGCCAGTTCGCTCAGAGGGATATCGTGGGTCTGGTGAAGCGGGTGCTCGATCAAACGCAGTTGCAGCCACAATATCTGGAACTTGAAATCACCGAAAATGCCATGATGGATGACATGGAGCTGGTCATCAAAAATCTTGAGAAACTTCATCAACTGGGAGTCAAACTCGCCATCGATGACTTTGGTACAGGCTATTCAAGTCTGAGTTATCTTAAACGCCTGCCGATAGACAAGCTGAAAGTAGACAAATCTTTCGTGCAGGATATCGGTGTAGATTTCGATGATGAAGCCATCGTCTCAGCCATCATTGCCATGGCGCACAGCCTGAAATTGAGTGTAATCGCGGAAGGCGTCGAGACCGAAACACAGTTGCAATTTTTACGTGGCAAAAATTGTGAAGAAATTCAGGGATATTTTTATAGCAAACCACTGACTGCAGTTTTGTTGGAAAACTTCGTATTGCAAACAACCGCACCCTAATCCGGACATCAGTCGTGCAGGTAGTGCGATACCTTTCGTTGCCCACACGGTAAATTTGTTCTTTGCATAACATACTGATTTGTATTGAATAAAATAAAAACGACTTATCCCCTCTCACACTTGTGGGAGAGACCCCAGTCGAAATTTTCGACCGAATTGTGCCCTATGAACCATACCGTAGGGTGCGCTTGCGCACCATTTTGGAGTAAGCGCACCAAGCCAATCCGCTCCCTCCCCCGAAGGGGGAGGGCTGGGGAGAGGGCGAAGGTTAATGGCTAGGGTCGATGCAATTGGTGCGCAAGCGCACCCTACGAAATGGAGGTTCATGGGTAGGGGAGAGCGTAGCGATCGGGGCGTAGCCGGAATAGAACAAATTTACCGTGGTTGCCCACCATTTAACTTGAAATCATCGTTAATTTGTTGCAGTCGCTGCAATACCCCAGGCAACAGTTCAGCCAGGTCTTCGGCAATCAAACCTGGTCCGAAGTCGCTTGCAGCAGCGCCATGCAGCCATACGGCGGCAGCGGCAGCCAGGAATGGTTCCATTCCCTGAGCTAACAGACCCAGCAAAATCCCGCTCAAAACATCGCCAGCCCCGGCGGTAGCCAGGGTGGAAGGTGCATTACTATTGATAATTGCGCGGCCATCCGGTGCGGCAATCACGGTATCGCAGCCTTTAAGCAAGATGATGGCGCCGCTAGTTTGTGCGGCTAGGCGCGCGTTAGTGAGTTTGTCACCCCGGCTGGGAAATAGTCTGGCGAATTCACCCTGATGGGGTGTCAGTATGCAACAGCCGACGATCGCGTCAAACAGTGCCTGAGGGTCATCCTGGAATACCGTGAGTGCGTCCGCATCGAGCAAGGTGGGACGAGCCGTTCCCAGCATGGCCAGTGCCCTGCTGCGGGTCAGTTCGGATACGCCAGCGCCGGGGCCGATCAGCAAGGCAGAAAAACGGCTATCCGCCAGCAAACGGGCGAAATCATCCGCTGTCTGTAATGCTTGAACCATGATACTGGTCAAGGCGGTTGCATAGATGGGAAAGGCAATTTCCGGAACGGCAACCGTCGTCAGGCCGGCACCGGTGCGAGCGGCTGCACCAGCCGCCAGTCGGGCAGCACCGGTTAGCGGGTAGCCGCCAAACAACAGCGCGTGACCACGGGTATATTTATGCCCTTCCATTGAAGCCATTGGCAAGGCATCCAGCCATAGAGCCGGATCATTCTCGAAGGTATCAGGGGCTAGTTGTTCTAATATTTCGGGAGGCGTGCCGATATCGGCCAGCACAATTTCACCGCACAACGCTCTGCCGGGTAATAGCAGATGAGCGGGCTTTTTGCGAAAAAAAGTAACGGTCAAGACTGCGCTTACCGCGCCCAGTGCTTCACCGGTATCGCCCATCAAACCGCTGGGTACGTCGATAGCGACTATCGGAATGTTTCGTGAAGCAGCAGCGGCCAGTGTGTCTGCAGCAGCGCCGCTAAGTCCTCGACTAAGGCCTGCGCCGAAGATCGCATCTACCACCAGTTCCGCCTGCTCTAGCACGGCCGGGGTGAGCGCTTCCACAGAGCCATGCCAGCCTTCGGCATGGCAACGCGCGGCTCCTTCCGGGAAAGTTCCTATTTGTGCCACACGCACCGGCCATCCGGCTTGATGCAGCAGGATTGCCGTTACAAAACCGTCGCCACCGTTGTTGCCCGGACCGCATAATACCGTGACTGGCCGGCTCGACCAGCGCTGCTGAAGGGCGGTTGCGACCGCAGCGCCCGCGTTAGCCATCAGTACCGCGACCGGAATACCGGCTTCCACCGATAGCTGATCTGCCCGGTTCATCCGGTTTACATCGAGCAGGGCTGTCCTCAGGTTTTTCACGCTATGCGTCACAGGCGCTACAGGCCGCGTTTTCTGCGCAGGCTGACCTGCTCACCGGCGATGCCCCAGTTTTCCATCGGTACCTCGTCGATAACCACCACGGTCGTCGCCGGGTTCTTGCCTAGCACTTCCTTGAGCAGGTTGGTAACCCCTTCAATCAGTCTGGCTTTCTGCTCGGAAGTCGCACCTTCTTCGGTGATCTTGATGTTTACATAGGGCATGGCGCGGGATCTCGTCAGTTGCTAAGGTTATTCAGAGCACTTCAGGGCGCATATGCGGGAATAAAATAACATCGCGGATACTGGCGCAGTCGGTGAGCAGCATTACCAGCCGGTCGATGCCGATGCCTTCGCCAGCCGTTGGAGGCAGGCCATATTCCAGCGCACGCAGAAAGTCGTTGTCCTTGAACATGGCCTCTTCGTCACCGGCATCTTTGGCCAGCACTTGTGCGTCGAAACGCGCAGCCTGATCATCCGCATCATTCAGTTCGGAGAAACCATTGGCGAGTTCGCGTCCGGCGATAAATAGCTCGAAGCGCTCGGTAATATCGGGATTCTGGTCGCTGCTACGCGCCAGTGGCGAGACCTCGATTGGATAATCGATAATGAAGGTAGGCTCGAACAGATGTGACTCGGCAAGCTCCTCGAACATTGATAATTGCAGTCCGCCGATGCCATCCTTCGGGTTGTATTTGGCTTTCAGATCCTGCAGTTCGCCTAGCAAGAAATCGCGGTCACTCAGTTGTGCGTCGGTAAATTGCGGGTGAAATTTCTGCACCGCTTGTACCATGGTCAGGCGCTGGAACGGTTGTCCAAAATCAATCTGTTTGCCCTGATAGCTAAGCAGAGGGGTTCCTAGAACCTTCAGCGCGACTTCCTTGAACAGTCTTTCGGTGAAGTCCATCAGGTAGCGGTAATCGCGATAGGCTTCATAAAATTCGATCATGGTAAATTCGGGGTTATGCCGCGTCGAAAGCCCCTCATTACGGAAATTTCGGTTAATCTCGAACACCTTTTCGAAGCCGCCTACCACCAGTCGTTTGAGATAAAGTTCGGGTGCGATGCGTAGATACATTTGCATATCCAGCGCGTTGTGGTGGGTGGTGAAGGGCTTTGCCGAAGCGCCGCCGGGTATCGGGTGCATCATCGGCGTCTCTACTTCCAGATAGCCGTCCTTGAGGAAAAAATCGCGTATCGCCTGAATGATTTTGCTGCGCATCAAAAACACCTTGCGTGCTTCTTCGTTGGTGATCAAATCCAGATAGCGCTGGCGGTATTTCTGTTCCTGATCGGTCAGACCGTGGAATTTTTCCGGTAGCGGGCGCAAGGACTTGGTCAGCAGGCGTACCGAGGAAACGCGCAGCGAGAGCTCGCCGGTTTTGGTCTTGAACAATACCCCTTCTGCACCGAGTATGTCGCCTAGGTCAAAATGCTTGAAGGCGTTATGTGCCTCGAGACCGGTGTCGTTGTTACTGATGAATAACTGAATTCGTCCGCTCATGTCCTGCAAGCTGGCAAAACTGGCTTTGCCCATCACCCGTTTCAACAGCATGCGGCCGGCAACGGATACGCTGATATGCGCCGCTTCCAGTTCGTCGTGGCTGTGCGAACCATAGGCATCATGCAACTCGCCCGCCAGATTTTTGCGCTGAAAATCATTCGGGAAAGCCACGCCGCTTTGGCGCAGCAGTGCTAGCTTGGCACGGCGCTCGGTGATGATCTGGTTGTCGTCCTGATTGGAAAGTTCTATGTTCATGGCAGATTTTCAAGTAAAAGTAAACGGTGGAAATAATAGCTTAATGCTGTAAACACGATTAATTAACTGTTAATGTTGCTACTATAACATATCGGCTTGCACTGTAAGATTGGCAAAGCTGCTGCCAAGCTGACTTGATTGTGGCATAATCACGCGCTCTAGCAAAAGCAGGAATAATATGAACGCTCAAACTTTGTACGATAAACTCTGGAATTCGCATGTGGTGAGGCAGGAAGCTGATGGCACCGCGCTGATTTACATAGACCGCCACCTGGTACATGAAGTGACCAGCCCGCAAGCCTTTGAAGGACTGAAGCTGTCTGGACGAAAACTTTGGCGATCAGCATCAATGCTGGCGGTGGCAGATCATAATGTGCCTACGGCCAATCGTGCCGCCGGCATTACCGATCCGATCGCGCGTCTGCAGGTCGAGACGCTGAATAATAATTGTGCCGAACTCGGTGTGACCGAATTCAGGATGAATGATGTGCGCCAGGGTGTGGTGCATGTGATGGGGCCGGAACAGGGCGCAACACTGCCGGGAATGACGGTGGTGTGCGGTGATTCGCACACCAGTACCCATGGTGCGTTTGGTGCGCTCGCCTTTGGTATCGGCACCTCGGAAGTGGAACATGTGATGGCAACCCAATGTCTGCTAATCAAAAAATCGCGTGCGATGCAGGTGCGGGTGGAGGGTGACTTGCGCAAGGGGGTGACTGCCAAGGACATCGCGCTGGCGGTGATTGGTCAGATCGGCACGGCGGGTGGCACGGGATATGCCATTGAATTCGCCGGCAGTGCGATACGCAAACTTTCGATGGAAGGGCGCATGACGCTGTGCAATATGGCCATCGAGGCAGGCGCCAGAGCCGGTATGATTGCCGCTGATGACACCACTATCAGCTACTTGAAAGGGCGTCCGTTCGCACCACAGGGTGAATTGTGGGAGCAGGCAGTGGCTTATTGGAAGACTTTACACAGTGATGCGGGAGCTGTCTATGATTGTGTGATCGATTTTGATGCTGCCAAAATCAAGCCGCAAGTGACTTGGGGCACCTCTCCTGAAATGGTGGTTCCGGTGGACGGGCGGGTACCTGATCCGGCCTTGATGTCAGATCCGGTGAAGCGCGAAGGTGCTGAACGTGCCTTGCAATATATGGGACTGACTGCCAATACGCCGATGACTGAAATTTATATCGACAAGGTATTCATCGGTTCCTGTACCAATGGCCGGATCGAGGATATGCGTGCTGCCGCTGCGGTGGCTGCGGGTAAAAAGGTGGCCAAAAATGTGCAACTGGCGCTGGTTGTCCCCGGTTCGGGGCTGGTAAAACAGCAGGCAGAATTGGAAGGGTTGGACAAGATATTTACAGCGGCGGGTTTCGAGTGGCGCGATGCGGGTTGTTCGATGTGTCTGGCGATGAATGCCGACCGGTTGTCGCAGGCCGAGCGTTGCGCTTCTACTTCCAACCGTAACTTTGAAGGGCGGCAGGGACCGGGCGGACGCACCCATCTGGTGAGTCCCGAGATGGCGGCTGCAGCGGCGATTGCCGGGCATTTCGTTGACGTAAGCTAAAGGAGGCGATGATGAAATTATGGTTGTTGATGATGACGGTGCTGTTTCTGGTCGGTTGCAATACCGTTGAAGGCATTGGCAAGGATCTGAAAAAAAGTGGCGAAAAAATAGAAAAGGCGGCGACCAAATAATGCGTAAATTTACCTTGCTCGATGGTTTGGTGTTACCGTTGGATCGTGCCAACGTCGATACCGATGCCATTATACCCAAGCAGTTTTTGAAATCGATCAGCCGCTCCGGCTTTGGTCCCTACGCCTTCGATGAATGGCGCTATCTGGATCACGGTGAGCCAGGCATGGATTGCAGCAAACGGCCGTTAAACCCGGAATTTTCGATGAATCAGGCTCGCTACCAGGGCGCGCAAATTTTGCTGGCACGAGAGAATTTTGGTTGCGGCTCGTCGCGTGAACATGCGCCCTGGGCGCTGGAAGACTTCGGTTTTGCGGTCATCATTGCGCCCAGTTACGCCGATATTTTTTTCAACAATTGTTTCAAGAACGGCCTGTTACCGATTCGTCTGCCGGAGGATCAGGTGGATGCGTTATTCAAGGAAGTTGAGGCGAAGCCGGGTTACCGTCTGGTAGTCGATCTGGAAGCTCAAACCATTCGCACACCCGCTGGCGTGGCTTACAAATTCGAGATAGAGGCGTTTCGCAAGCATTGCCTGCTTAACGGACTGGATGATATCGGCTTGACCTTGCAACATGTGGAGGCTATCAAAACTTTTGAAACAAAACATCGCGCAGCGCAACCGTGGTTGTAGGGGTTAACGTGAAACTCGCGCAGCGATTCGTACTCTCCCTCCCCCGCTCGCGGGGGAGGGTTGGAGAGAGGGAAACGGGCATGGCGGGTTTCATTATCAGGGGTAGCATAATTGCCATGCCCGTTAGTGGGGACTAATCACTCGTAGGGGGAGCTTGTGCACCCTACGCGCCAGGGCTTGGCAGATGCATAGGCGGTCATAAATTGAGGTTTTATGGAATTCATCAATAAACCGATTTTCGTAGGAGCCCGCTTGCTGGCGAAAGCAATTCGCGAATAAGCTCGCTCGTACAAAAAACGCAAAGTGTGGCCGTGCACGGTCTTAAACAAAATTAATAAGGGAAATACCATGAAAATAGCAGTTTTGCCCGGAGACGGAATAGGAACGGAAATCGTCGCGGAAGCCGCGAAAGTGTTGGGAGTATTGCGCGGCGAGGGCTTGGCTATCGAGCTGGAATATGCTCAACTGGGGGGGGCGGCCTATGACGCTTCAGGTGATCCATTTCCTGAAGTCACCGAAAAACTGGTGCATCAGGCTGATGCCGTGCTGCTGGGTGCGGTAGGCGGTTATCAATATGATACGCTGCCTAGAGCCATGCGCCCCGAGCAGGGTTTGTTGCGTATCCGCAAGAGTCTGGGTCTGTTCGCCAACCTGCGTCCGGCGGTGGTTTATCCGGAACTGGCGAATGCTTCCAGCCTGAAGTCTGAACTGGTAGCGGGGCTGGATATCATGATCCTGCGCGAGTTGACGGGGGATATTTATTTTGGTCAGCCGCGCGGTATACGCACGCTGGACAACGGCGAGCAGCAGGGTTTTGATACCATGATGTATAGCGAATCCGAGATTCGACGCATCGCGCATGTAGGTTTTCAGATCGCCTTGAAACGCGGCAAGAAATTGTGCTCGGTGGACAAGGCTAATGTGCTGGATACCAGCATGTTCTGGCGCGAGGTGATTACCGAGGTGGCCAAGGAATATCCGATGGTCGAGTTTTCGCATATGCTGGTAGACAACGCCGCAATGCAACTGGTGCGCGCGCCGAAACAGTTTGATGTGATTGTCACTGGTAATATCTTCGGTGACATATTGTCTGACGAAGCCTCGATGCTGACTGGCTCTATTGGTATGTTGCCTTCTGCTTCGCTGGATGCGAACAACAAGGGACTGTTCGAGCCCTGCCACGGTTCGGCGCCGGATATTGCAGGCAAGGGTATCGCCAATCCACTGGCGACTATCCTGTCGGTGGCGATGATGATGCGCTATACCTTTGCGCGAGGTGATCTGGCTCAGCGCATCGAAGGGGCAGTTCGCAGTGTGTTGCAACAGGGTTTGCGCACCGGCGATATTTATCAGGAAGGGATGAAGCGCGTGGGCACGGTAGAAATGGGCGATGCGGTAGTAAAGGCTTTGGGATAACTAACCCTTAAATATTTCAGGAGAAAAATATGATGAGCAAGAAATATGATGTATGTATCTTGGGCGCGACTGGCGCTGTCGGTGAGGCGATGCTGGCGATTCTCGAACAGCGTAATTTTCCGGTACGCAATCTTTATCCGCTCGCTTCCAGTCGCACCGCTGGTTCCAAGGTGATGTTTCGCGGCAAGGAAATGACGGTGCTGGATGTGGAAGGTTTCGATTTTTCCAATGCACAAATCGGTCTGTTTTCGGCAGGCGGCAGTGTTTCGGAAAAATATGCGCCGATCGCTGCTGCCGCCGGTTGTGTGGTGATCGACAATACCGCACATTTCCGTTATGACCCGGATATTCCGTTGGTCGTCCCTGAAGTTAATCCGCACGCCATCGCGCAATATACCAATCGGGGCATTATTGCTAACCCTAACTGCTCGACTATCCAGATGCTGGTGGCGTTGAAGCCTATCCAGGATGCGGTGGGGATCAGTCGTATCAATGTGGCGACTTATCAGGCAGTGTCAGGCACCGGCAAGGAAGCGATTGATGAACTGGCGGCTCAGACACGCGCCTTGCAAAATAACGAGGAGGTAAAGATCGAGGTTTACCCCAAGCGTATCGCCTTCAACGTATTGCCGCAAATAGACGTGTTCCTGGAAAATGGCTATACCAAGGAAGAGATGAAAATGGTTTGGGAAACCCGCAAAATTATGGAGGATGACAGCATCATGGTTAATCCGACTGCGGTACGTGTGCCGGTGTATTACGGGCATTCCGAGGCAGTGCATATCGAGACCCGCAAAAAAATTACCGCGGACGAGGCGCGTGCCTTGCTGGAAAAAGCACCCGGCGTGATTGTCAACGACAAGCGGGAGCCTGGCGGTTATCCTACCGCTATTGAAGCGGCCGGTAATGATGCGTCTTATGTCGGACGCATCCGCGAGGATATTTCGCACCCGATGGGGCTGAATATGTGGGTGGTTAGCGATAATGTGCGCAAGGGTGCTGCCTTGAACAGCGTGCAGATAGCCGAGATCCTGATTGAAAAATACCTCAAGTAGGCGTTGACGACAGGTGGCAAGAGCCACCTGTCCTCAGTCTCTGGTAGCTGGTTGAATGGCACATTACATCATTTCGATACCGGCTGGCTTTACTTCTGTAGACCATAATTATGAACAGAAGTATAATTTTTTGAGCGCTAACAGTATAGCCTGCTCAGGTTTAGTGTTTGCTGTCAGATGAATTATTAGCTTGTGCTGATAACGCTATGATGTTATTTTCTAATCTACTCATAATGTGAAGGTGATAGCGTGCGAAAATCACTGTTGAAACCGCTGATGAAACTTTTACTGAAACTGCTCGGTGTCGTGGCTGCCATGACACTATCTACTAGCGTTTTAGCCGTAGGCATGGGCGGAATAAATGTGCTTTCCGCGTTGGGGCAACCGCTTAAAGCCAATATCGAATTGGTGGCAGTGAGCAATGCCGATAAGCCTGGTCTGGTTGCGAAGCTGGCTACGCCCGAGGCTTACAAGGGCTCAGGGCTGGAATATCCTGCCAATAACAAGTATACCTTTCAGATTGAAACTCGCGCGAATGGTGAATATTTTATTCTGGCTAGCAGCGCGCAACCGATAAACGATCCTTTTGTGAGCCTGTTGGTTGAAGTGACCTGGGCTCAGGGGAAATTGCTGCGTGAATATACTTTTCTGGTCGATCCTCCTGACTTTGTGGCAGAGAAACCCAAGCCTGCAGAAGTTCGTCCGGTCGCACCCACAGTGCCGTCGGTGCAGCTTGAAGTAAAGGCGTCGCAGCCTGTAGAAATGCCCGCTGTGGTGGAAAGCAAATCGTTGCCCAGGCAGCCTGAGGCGATGCCAGTGACCAAACCGCCTGAGGCGATGCCAGTCCAAACTCAGGCCAAGGAAAAAACAGTAGATTTGAAAAAGGGTCGGACTGAACAAGTAGGCAAGTCCACCCTCGTTCAGGCCAAGACAGCTTCGAGGGAAAAGGTAAAGGTTCAGCATGGGGATACACTGAACAAAATTGCCGTTCAGCACAAGCCTGATGAAATCAGCCTGGAACGGATGCTGGTTGCGTTGTATCGCGCCAATATCAACCAGTTTGATGCCAAAAATATGAACCGTATCAGGGAGGGTAAAATTTTACGTTTACCTGTGCCGGTTGAGATACGAGAGGTGACACAGCCAGAGGCTGTTAAAGAGATACGCGCCCAGGTGGCAGACTGGAATAACTACCGGCAAAAAATGGCTGGAGCCGCACCGCATTCCAGCAAGTTTCAGGATGCTCAGCAAGTTGCCACCGGAAAAATTGTCAGCTCGGTCGCAGATAAGGCGCCGGTTGTAAAGGAATCGGCCAGGGAAGTGCTGAAATTATCCAAGGGCGAGGCACCTGGTGACAAGTCTGCCGGTTCGTCAACGACGGCACAGGAAAAAAAGAATGCACAGCAGGAAGAGGCAATTGCAAAACATAACAGCCTGCAAGAAGAGCAGAAGCGTGCAGTTCTGCTGGAAAAAAACCTCAAGGACATGCAACGTCTGGCGCAGCTCAAATCAGAGGCGATGGCGCTGACCCAGTCACCTGGATTGGCATCAGCACCCTGGGCGGCCTCCGGCGTTGTTCCGGTTACTGCCTCAATGGTCACTGCCGGGTCTTCGGTAGCTGAGGCCTCTGCTGTTTCGGCTACTGTGCTGTCGACTGCCTCAGTGGTAGCTGCCGCCTCAACTGTAGCTGCGGCCTCAGCCGTATCGGTGGTGTCTGCTGTTGCTGCGTCTAATGTCGTTGTCGCTAAAACCAACCCGGTGCCGCAGCCTGGTCTGGTGGATCAACTGTTGGGGGAACCGCTATATCTTGCAGGTGGCGCAGCGGTTTTATTGGGTCTGGGTGGTACAGCTTTTATGGCAAGGCGTCGCAAAAATGCCATTGATGCCAAGGTTGCTCAACAATTTAAAAGCGAAAGTGTTAGAACCGGTCGCATAGCAATGCCGGTCGCACCTTCTCCCGATACCGGCGATTTCACTACAACAACGGCTGCTATAACCGAAGCAGCGCCGCCGGTATCGGAAAGTGTCGATCCGATCAGCGAGGCAGATCTGTTCCTGAATTTTGGTCGGGATGCGCAGGCTGAGGAAATTCTCAAAGAGGCGTTGCTGAATTCACCCAATGATCATCGGATTCATCTTAAACTGTTGGGTATCTATGCGAATCGCAAAGATACGCTGGCTTTTGCCGGCATCGCCAGGCAGTTGCGGGATTCGGGAGATATGCCGGCCTGGCAGGAGGCTGAGGCAATGGGTCGTAAACTAGAGCCGAACAACCCGATGTATGGTGCAGAGCAAACTGCAGTGCCACCGGCCGGTAAGGTGCAGGATGCTCAGTTAGCCCCCTTGCCTGATGTCGATTTTGATCTGGGAGAAGAGTTACTCAAGCCCGCAGTGGAAGCTGAACAGGTAAAGGCAATGGATTTTGATGTGAGTTCCAATATCCCTTCCTCCGGTTTGATGGACTTTGATGTGTCGGCCAATTACCCAACACTCAATGCGCCGGTCAAAATGGATTTTGATGTCAGCTCTGCCACGCCAGCGGTTCCAGAGGCGGCTGAGGCGACCTTGACCGGCATGGATGATCTTGTTTTTGATATCACAGCCGCACACCCCAGCTTGCCTGAAGCAGCCAAGCCCCCGGTTGCAGAACAAAATGCAGACATGGAGTTCATGCTGGACTTCCCCGTAGAAGAGGGAGCTGAAAAGATGCCGATAGTAGCGCCGGCGATAGCAGAAATCAGTCTGGATATGGGCGATGATGCAGGAGCACAGTCCAATGAAGCCAAGAACGAGCATTGGCATGAGGTTGCTACCAAACTTGATTTGGCGAAAGCTTATCAGGAAATGGGCGATGCAACCGGTGCGCGTGAAATCCTGGTTGAAGTGTTGCGTGAGGGTGATGAGGGGCAATGCAAGGCTGCGCAAGTCATGCTTGATCAGATTGGTTTGTGAGTCATTGATCGTTGTGCAAACATCTCTCAGGTTCCTTGTTGTTTGCAGCAAGCCGTGATATTTCATCCCGCCGCGCAAATCCTGGTCTGGGTGTTGTTGGTTGCGGCGATTCAGGCGCAGCTGCCGGTAGTGTTGCTGGTGACTACGGTGCTGGTGGTGCTTTGTGCCTTGCGCTGGGCCAAACAGAAGTTTATCCAGTTGCTGAGTCGTACCCGCTGGGTAATGATGTCGCTCTTGCTGATTTACGCCTATAGTACACCCGGTGACTCGTTGCTTTCAGCATTAGGCATGTTTGATCCCAGTCGAGAAGGTCTGAGCGAGGGTATGCTGCAACTGGCGCGTCTGATTGATGCGTTGGCAGGTCTTGCGATACTGCTGGAGCGTATGCAACACAAGCAGTTGATCGCGGGGCTTTACACCTTGTTTATTCCCTTGCAATGGTTAGGTTTTTCGCGTGAGAGGTTTGCGGTGCGTCTGGCGCTGACCTTGCAATATGCCGAGCTTGAAATGTTGCGCAGCAGAGGCAACTGGCAAGAGGCCTTCAATAACTTGTTTGGTGAAGCGCACACCGGGCAGAAGCCAGCGGACAGAATGCTGGAATTGCCCTTGATCCCTTTTGTTGCGCGCGACGGGTTGTTGATTGGTGGTGCGTTGTTGTTGCTATGGCTGGCACAAAAATGAGAATTGCTCTGGGTGTCGAATATGATGGAAGACCCTATAGTGGCTGGCAGAGCCAGGCTGAGGGGCAGACCGTACAGGATACGTTGCAATGCGCTTTGTCGCGGATTGCGGCACAGCCGGTAGCGGTGATCGCCGCAGGGCGCACCGACACCGGTGTGCATGCGCTGGAACAGGTCGTGCATTTTGAAACCACCGCCCTCAGACCGCTGTCAGCCTGGGTACGTGGCGTAAATGCGTTATTACCCGAGAGTATCGCTGTGGGTTGGGCGCACCCGGTGCCTGTGGATTTTCATGCGCGGTTTTCAGCGCAGGGACGCAGTTACCGTTATCTGTTGATCGATCAACCGGTGCGCAGTGCGCTGTACAAAGGCCGGGCAGGCTGGTTTCATGCGCCGCTGGATATGGCAGCGATGCAGGCTGCCGCGGTTTGCCTGCTGGGTCAGCATGATTTCAGTGCCTTCCGTGCCTCGCAATGTCAGGCAAAATCGCCGGTTAAAAACTTGCAGCAACTGGAGATACGTCGGCGCGGCAAAATGCTGGTTTTTGACTTGAGTGCGGATGCCTTCTTGCATCACATGGTGCGAAATATCGTGGGTTGTCTGGTGTATGTAGGCAAGGGTAAATATTCGGCCGACTGGCTGGCAGAAGTGCGGGACAAAAAACTGCGTAGCCTGGCAGCCCCGACTTTTGCGCCTGATGGTTTATACTTGAGGCGTATCCGCTATGACCAGAAGTGGAATCTGCCGCAAATGGCAGATTTTTGAATAGGGAGTGGCAATGACGCGCATCAAGATTTGTGGTTTAAGCCGTGTGGAAGAGGCGCTGGCTGCGGTACACAGCGGGGCGGATGCACTGGGTTTGGTGTTCTATGCGCCCAGTCCCAGATATGTCACTCTGGCAACCGCCAGGCGGTTGACGGACGCGTTGCCGCCTTTTGTTTCGGTGGTTGGATTATTTGTCGATGCCGAGCTGAGCTTCGTGCGCGAGGTGCTGGCAGAGGTACCGTTGGATTTATTGCAATTTCATGGTGCAGAGCAAGCGGATTATTGCGCACAGTTTTCCATGCCCTATCTGAAGGCGATTCGCGTGCGTAGCGGGGTGGATTTGTTACAATGTGCACAGCAGTTCCCGCAGGCAAGGGGATTATTGCTGGATGCCTACCAGGAAGGGGTGCCCGGTGGTACTGGAGCCCGTTTTGACTGGAAGCTGATTCCGGCGCAATTGCCGCTGCCGGTGATACTCTCGGGTGGTTTGGATGCGAGTAATGTCGCGGCGGCGATCAGTCAGGTAGCGCCCTATGCGGTGGATGTATCGAGTGGCGTGGAGTCAGGCAGGGGAATCAAGGATGCGGCGAAAATCGTCGAATTCATTAACGAGGTGAAGCGAACAGATGTACAACTATCCCGATAAATTGGGTCATTTTGGCCCCTATGGCGGCATTTATGTTGCCGAAACCCTGATGGGCGCTTTGGAAGAGTTAAATCAGGCCTATGAAAAATATCGCCATGATCCTGCCTTCATTGCCGAATTGAATGACGATCTGAAACACTATGTGGGTCGTCCCAGTCCGATTTATCATGCGCGACATTTGTCCGGGCATCTGGGTGGCGCACAGATTTATCTCAAGCGCGAAGATCTCAACCATACCGGCGCACACAAGGTGAACAATACCGTTGGTCAGGCACTGCTGGCAAAGCGCATGGGCAAGAAACGCGTGATTGCCGAGACCGGTGCCGGGCAGCATGGCGTGGCAACGGCGACGGTTGCGGCGCGTTACGGCATGGAATGCGTGGTGTATATGGGTTCTGCAGACGTGCAGCGACAGTCGCCGAATGTTTATCGGATGAAGTTGCTGGGCGCTACCGTGGTGCCGGTAGAAAGCGGTTCAAAGACCTTGAAGGATGCACTTAACGAAGCGATGCGCGACTGGGTAACCAACATCGAGCATACTTTTTATATTATCGGCACGGTCGCCGGCCCGCACCCCTATCCGATGATGGTACGCGATTTCAATTCCGTGGTGAGTCGTGAATGTGTGGTGCAGATGCCAGAGCAGACCGGCCAACAGCCGGATGTAGTGATCGCCTGCGTCGGTGGCGGCTCCAACGCGATGGGGATTTTTTATCATTATATCGATATGCCCGGTGTCAGGCTGATTGGCGTTGAGGCAGGCGGGCACGGCATTGCCAGCGGTCAGCATGCGGCTCCCTTGACCAGCAATAGTCCGGTGGGCGTGCTGCACGGCAACAAGACCTATCTGATGCAGGATGCAAACGGGCAGATTATCGAGACCCATTCTATTTCTGCGGGACTGGATTATCCGGGTGTAGGCCCTGAGCATAGCTGGCTGAAAGACAGCGGGCGTGCCGAATATGTCGCGATAAATGATGAGGAGGCGCTAGCCGCGTTTCATGAGTTGTGTCATTTCGAGGGTATTATCCCGGCACTGGAATCCAGCCATGCGCTGGCCTATGCGATGAAAATTGCACCCACACTGTCGCGTGAAAAAATCCTGCTGGTCAATTTGTCCGGGCGCGGCGACAAGGACATCAATACCGTGGCGGGTCTTTCGGGGATCACGCTATGAGCCGCATTCAGAGTACCTTCGACAAACTTGCACAGCAGCGGCGCAAGGCGCTGATTCCTTTTTTTACCGCAGGTGATCCCAGTCCCGCGTTCACCGTGCCGTTAATGCATACGCTGGTTGAGGCGGGTGCGGACATTATCGAACTGGGGGTGCCGTTCTCTGACCCGATGGCTGACGGCCCGGTGATACAACGTGCTTCGGAGCGTGCCCTGAAGCATCTGGTCACCTTGCATCAGGTGCTGGACTGGGTCGCTGAATTTCGCAAGCGTAATGTCCTTACCCCGATCGTGCTGATGGGTTATGGTAATCCGATCGAGGCGATGGGCTGGGAAACTTTTGCCAGGCGTTGTGCCGAGGTTGGCGTAGATGGCGTGCTGACGGTGGATTTTCCGCCAGAAGAAAGTCATGAAGCCTTTGCCCATCTGGCTGCACATTGCATCGATCCGATATTTTTGCTTGCGCCCACCAGTACCGATGCCCGTATCGAGCGTGTCGCCAGACAGGCGCGCGGCTATGTCTATTATGTTTCGCTCAAAGGGGTGACCGGTGCCGGCCATCTGGATCTGGCGGCGATTGCCGGGAAAATCCCGGAACTGCGCCGTCATATCAAGTTGCCGATTGGTGTGGGTTTTGGCATACGAGATGGGGAGACGGCACGCAGTGTGGCGGGACTGTGCGACGGGGTGGTGGTGGGCAGTCGCATCGTGCAATTGATTGAGGATTCACCCGAGCAGGAGGTGCTGGCCAGGGTGGGCGAGTTGGTTAAAGCGCTCAGATTCGCGGTGGATCAGGCCTGAAGAGTGCATTAAGCTTGCATAAGGAGAAAAGCGTATGAGCTGGTTTCAGAAATTATTGCCGCCCAAAATCAAGCGTCGCGATAACGATGCGAAAAAGAGCGTCCCTGAAGGATTGTGGCACAAGTGTCCGAACTGTCAGGCAGTGCTTTATCATGCCGATCTGGAAAAAAACCTGAACGTCTGTCCCAAGTGTTTGCACCATCATCGACTCAGCGCGCGTAATCGTCTTGATTTACTGCTGGATGGGGAAGGGCGCTTTGAGATTGGCGCGGAGGTTTTGCCGTTCGACGTGCTTAAATTCAAGGATAGCAAAAAGTATTCTGAACGGTTGGCTGCCTCGAAGCTGAGCACCGATGAAGATGATGCGCTGGTGGTGATGCAGGGCAGTATTTACGCGGTGCCGGTGGTGGTTGCGGTATTCGAGTTCGATTTCATGGGCGGTTCGATGGGTTCGGTAGTCGGTGAACGTTTTGTGCGAGGGGTGCTGGTCGCACTGGAGCAAAAATGTCCGTTCATCTGTTTCGCCGCAAGTGGCGGGGCGCGCATGCAGGAAGGCCTGTTGTCCTTGATGCAAATGGCCAAGACCTGTGCTGCCCTGACACAACTGAGTCAGGTGCAATTGCCTTTTATCTCGGTGTTGACGGATCCGACCATGGGCGGCGTTTCGGCCAGTTTTGCCTTCATGGGCGATGTGGTGATTGCGGAGCCCGGTGCGTTAATTGGTTTTGCCGGTGCCAGGGTGATCCGGCAAACGGTGCGTGAAACCTTACCCGAAGGCTTCCAACGCGCAGAGTTTCTGCTAGAGCATGGTGCGGTGGACATGATTGTTGACCGTCGCGAGATGAAGAAGCGTCTGGCGAACCTGTTGACGTTGCTGGCAAAGCAGTCGGCAGTGGCTGAAATAGAGGCGGTCTGAATGGATAATTTGCATGGCTGAAACGGCCACTCTGGCCGAATGGCTGGCTTATCTGGAAACGCTGCACCCCAAAACCATCAGTCTTGGACTGGAGCGGGTTGCACAAGTCAGGCAGCGCTTGCAGTTGCTTGCCGATTTTCCGCTGATGGTGGTGGGCGGCACTAACGGCAAGGGTTCGGTGTGTGCGATGCTGGAAGCCATGCTGCATGCAGCCGGCTATCGGGTTGGCTGCTATACCTCTCCCCATCTGTTGAACTACAACGAGCGGGTGCGTATCAGCAAACAACAGGCAAGTGACGCAGAATTGTGTGACGCTTTTGCGGCCATCGAAGTGGCTCGTCAGCAGGATAGCGTGATCCCGTTGACCTATTTTGAATTTGGTACGCTGGCCGCGATGCAGTTGTTCCGCAGCCACAAAGTTGAGGTTGCGATTCTGGAAGTGGGACTAGGCGGCAGGCTGGATGCGGTGAATGTTTTCGACAGCGACTGTGCGGTGGTCACTTCCGTGGATATTGATCATACCGATTATCTGGGGGATACTCGGGAGCAGATTGGCTTTGAGAAAGCCGGGATATTTCGTAGCGGCAAGGTGGCGATTTGTGCCGATTTGCAGGTACCTCAGAGCTTGCGCGAGTATGCACTGTCGATAAATTCACAACTTTGGTGTATAGGCCGGGAATTTGGCTATGCCAGCCAGCAAGGGCAGTGGGATTACCGTAGTATCATGGGCAGCCGTAATTCGATGCCGATTCCTGCCTTACGCGGCGCATTCCAGCTTAATAATGCGAGTGCTGCACTGGCAGCGCTGGATGCACTTAAAAGCATCTTGCCGGTGAGCATGGCAGCGGTGCGGCGCGGTTTGGTCGAGGTGCAGTTGGCAGGGCGCTTTCAGTTGGTGCCTGGCAGGCCGGAACTGGTGCTGGATGTGGCACACAACCCGCATGCGGCGCGTTCACTCGCCAAAAATCTGGCCAGCATGCCACCTTGCCCGCATACCTATGCGGTGTTCGCGATGCTCTCGGACAAGGATCGGGCAGCAGTTGCAACAGCACTCGATGCCAATATCGATAGCTGGCTGCTGGCTGGTATAGATGCACCGCGTGGCGCTACTGCACTGGATTTGGCTGAGGTATTGCGCGCTGCCGGGGTGAAGGGTGCGATAAAGACTTATCTTACTGTTGCAGATGCCTTGCGTTATGCCTATGAGGCGGCGGGCGAAAATGATAGAATTGTCGTCTTTGGATCGTTTTACACTGTGGCGGAGGCGATGGTGGCAGTTCCGGTGAAATTTTCTTAAGGTGCTAGATGGCAAAACAGTTGACTGAAGATGAGCTGAACCTGCGTCGCCGCGCTCGCCGTCGCCTGATTGGTGCTGTTGCCTTGATGCTGGCCGTGGTGGTGATATTGCCGATGGTACTGGACAGGGAGCCCAAGCCTGCAGGGCAGGATATCGAATTGCGCATTCCGCCCTCCGACAAGGCGGGCGAGTTTGTGCCGGGCGTGGTACTTTCTACGGCTGCTACGGCAGTTTCTGCTGTCGTTTCCACAACGGTTTCTGCAGCTGTTTCTGCAGCTGTTTCTGCACCTGCTGCCGAACCTGTTTCCACACCTGTTTCCGCACCCTTAGCTGCGCCGCTTGCCGAAGCGGTATCTGCCGTAGTGCCTGATGCGGCACCGGTTGCGGCTCCGGCTGCGGTTGCCGAGACCAAGTTGTTGAAACTCTCCGATATGCCGGTAAGCAGTGAAGCTATGCTGGTTCAGGTCGGTGCCTTTAGCAACCCGGATGCCGCAAAACAGGAAGCATCCCGCTTGAAAAAATTCGGCTTCAGGGCTTATACAGAAAAAGTGGGCGACAAGACGCGGGTGCGAGTCGGGCCTTATGCGGATCGTGAAAAAGCCGAGAAGGCGCGTCACTTGCTGGAAAAACACGGTGTGCATCCGGTGCTAGTGAGTGCAAAATGACCGGATTCGATTTTGCCGTGCTGGGTATCTTGATGCTTTCGTTTATGCTGGGCTTGTGGCGAGGTCTGGTTTACGAAGTGCTGTCACTGCTGGGTTGGCCGATCGCTTTTGTGTTGAGCAAGCGGTATGCCGGGAGTATTGCAGAGTTGATGCCGGGGATGCAGGAAGCGTTGCGCATTACCCTGGCTTATGTCGTGGTATTTATTGCCGCCTTGATGGTGTGGGCTGTGCTGACCTGGCTGGTCTCGAAATTGGTAAAGGCGGTAGGTCTGGGCTGGCTGGACAGGGTGCTGGGCAGTCTGTTCGGCATATTGCGTGGTATGCTGGTGGTATTGGTGCTGGTGTGGTTGGCCGGCTTGACGGCTATTCCCGAGCATCCGCTTTGGCACGATGCAAAGAGCAGCAAAATGGCTGAGGATACCGCTTTACTAACCAAGGTATGGTTGCCGGAGAATATCGCCAAGCGCATCCATTACAGAACGCGTAGTTAATTTTTTGAGGTAGCAAACATGTGCGGCATACTCGGCGTGGTATCACAAACACCTGCAAACCAGTTGTTATATGACGGTCTGCAGGTTTTGCAACATCGCGGGCAGGATGCGGCGGGAATAGCCACGCTGGATGGTAGAACTTTTCACCTGCACAAGGGAAACGGTCTGGTGCGTGATGTGTTTCGCACTCGCAATATGCGTGCGTTGACTGGCAATTCCGGTATCGCGCATGTGCGTTATCCTACCGCAGGTTCAGCAGTAGATCATAACGAGGCGCAGCCTTTCTATGTTAATTCGCCGTTTGGTATCGTACTGGGGCATAACGGGAATCTGACCAATGCCGAAGAATTGAAGCGGCAGTTGTTTGTCGATGATCTGCGTCATGTCAACACCAATTCCGATTCGGAAGTGTTACTGAATGTGCTGGCGCACGAGTTGCAGGGCAGATCCAAAGGCTTGCGTCTGGATGTGCCAATTATTTTTGCCGCCGTGTCTGGCGTGCATCAGCGTTGTCGGGGTGCCTATGCCGTGGTGGCGATGATCGCCGGCTACGGGTTACTGGCTTTCCGCGATACTTACGGGATACGGCCTTTAGTGGTTGGCATCAACGAGACTCCGCAAGGACTGGAATATCTGGTGGCCTCTGAAAGTGTGGCGCTGGATACGCTGGGCTTCAAGTATTTGCGCGATGTCGCGCCTGGTGAGGCAATTTTTATTGATTTCGATGGCAGATTGCACAGTCGTTTATGTTCTGATACTGCCACCCTGAATCCATGCATCTTTGAATATGTTTATCTGGCGAGACCCGATTCGGTAATAGACGGGGTATCGGTTTACGAAACGCGCCTGTGGATGGGTGAATATCTTGCCGACAAGCTCAGTCGTGACTGGGAAGGGGTGGCTATAGACGTAGTAATCCCTATTCCTGATTCCAGTCGCCCTAGTGCGCTGCAGTTGGCTAATCGTTTGGGCATCCCGTTTCGCGAAGGCTTTGTTAAAAACCGTTATATCGGACGTACTTTCATCATGCCAGGGCAGGAGAAACGGGTAAAATCGGTGCGGCAAAAGTTGAATGCGATCGGTATGGAGTTCAAGGGAAAAAATGTGTTGCTGGTGGATGATTCGATCGTGCGAGGCACAACCAGTCGTGAAATTGTGCAAATGGCGCGCGATGCAGGCGCACTCAAGGTTTATTTTGCGTCAGCCGCTCCCCCGGTACGTTTTCCGAATGTGTATGGTATCGATATGCCGAGTCGTTATGAGCTGATTGCTTCGGGTCGCAACGATGTAGAAATTTGTCGAGAGATCGGTGCGGATATGCTGATCTATCAGGATCTGGAAGACCTGAAACAAGCAGTAGCCAGGAATAATCCGGCTATCAAAGGCTTTGATACTTCTTGTTTTGACGGGAAATATATCACCGGTGATATTTCGCCGCAGTATCTGGATCGCCTGGAAGCCCGTCGCGGCGACGGCAAAGTTGAAAAGCATGAAGAACAGATGGAGCTGGATTTGGCGATGAGTCTGTCGTCTATGTGAGCGGTGTGCAGTAGTGGTTTTAGCGACCAGGCTGCTTCTCAGGAAATTTCGCGCCAGCTGAATCCCTCTGCCTGGGTTGCGACACATATCCATTCCGCTGCACAATCCAAGGCATTGCTCAAGGCCTGTACCGCGAGTTCAGGCGTGTTGTTACTCTGGCTCAGATGTGCCGCAACCAGATGTTGCAGGCGACTGACATCCAGACGTTGCAGAATGCCGGCGGCTTCGGTGTTGTTCAGATGGCCAAAGCGTCCGCCCACCCGCTGTTTGAGGCTGTAGGGATACTTGCCGTTATGCAGCATCCTGCTGTCGTGGTTGCATTCCAATATCAGTGCATCGCAGCCGGTCAGGGTTTGTTCGATATGCGGGGTGCTGCTTCCGCTATCGGTCAGCACGCCGAGTCGAAACGCGCCATCGCCAAACACGAACTGTAGCGGTTCCGCTGCGTCGTGTGGTACCGGATAAGGGGTGACTTCGAGATCGTGGATGGCGAAATTCTGCAAGGGATTGATTTCGTGGATAGTCAATCCGGTGAATTTTCCAGCCAGGCTGCGCAAGCTGCCATGACTGAGCCAGACTGGTAACTGGTATTTTCGAGCCAGTTTCAGCACCCCACCAAGGTGGTCTCCGTGTTCATGGGTGACGACAATGGCGCTTAATTGCTCGGGGGATACGTTTAGACGCGCCAGCCGTCGCAAGGTGTCATTAAGCCCGAAACCACAGTCGAGCAGCACCATTGTCTCGCGACCGGAAACCAGCAGCGCGTTGCCTTCGCTGCCGCTGCCCAGTGAGGCAAACTTCATCAAATTTACAGGTTGATATTTTTGTAAATCTTGTCGATCAACTGCAGGGCTGTATCATCACTGGCGCCGTTCTGATTGGCGATGGAAACCTCACAGGAGTTGCCGCTATCCTTGACGTTGACACGATAACGCAGCTCCGCTTTGTCCTTCCATACCTGCAGTTTTTCCAGCCAGCTCTTTTTTGCCTTGACGGCATTCAGGAAGTAGATGCCCTTGGCGCGATCCTTGTCTTCCAGGGTCAGTTCTGCTCGCTCGATTGCCAGTCCAACTTTGCGCCAGCAATGATCGAAGCTATCCTCCATGGCAATTGTTTTATTGCCGGAAATTTCAATTATCCTTGCAGCTCCGGAATTTCCAGTAACGTTTGCCAGTAACGCCTTGACCGCCTGAGCACCGCTTACGCCAAAGCGAGCCATCAACCGTTGCAGCATGATGGCTTCCTTCTCAGGATCGCTGGCGCGGGGTTGCCATTCAGTGGTATTGCTGCCATTTTGCCATTTGGCGGGACTGGAGTCGCTGGCGACCACATCTTCCATGCCGCGATGAGTGATGTAAACCTCGGTACTGGTTCCGTCTTTGGCACGTTCCAGACG
>CAIRBC010000528.1 GCA_903876685.1 uncultured Nitrosomonadales bacterium
CCCTTTCTCAAACAACCTCGCTGAACAAATCATGCGCATGATGAAAGTGAAGCAGAAAATTTCTGGGGGCTTCCGCACTCAAGCAGGTCTTGCTAATTTTTGCACTATTCGAACCTATCTTGCTACCCTTCAAAAACAAGACGCCAATCTTTTTGATGCTCTCGTCCAAACATTCAAGGGCTCTCCAACACAACCTTGCTTCGCCTAAGTATCAATTACAGATTGGTACCTGAGTAGTTACGATTCCTGAAGATTTGACCGTTTAACACCCGGTTATGAATAGCGTACCCAGGGTGCTCATCACGCTGTCCCACTCCTGTTTCAGTCGTGTCATCGATACTGTCGCCAGTACATCAGCAGAACCTGGCGCCTGATGCAGTTCCAGTTCGAGTTGCCTCGCTGCAGCACTCAACCCGGTTGCGCCTATGGTAGCGGTAGTGCCTTTAAGCTGGTGCAGGATGCGACGTGCCTCAGTCATATCACCCCGTTCTGCACTATGCCGAAAATCTTCAAGGTTGGAGGCATTGTGATCCATGAACAGGCTAAGCACCCGCCGATAAGTGTCGACACTTCCGCCCACTCTGGCCAGTGCAGTGGTCGTATCGAACCCTGAAAGAACAAACACAGGCTTAGCAAGGCTCTCTTTTGCAGTCGTACTCAGCCATTTCAATAGCGTTGTATACAGCATATCCGGCTCTACAGGCTTGGAGAGAAAGTCATTCATCCCGGATTCCAGGCATATTTCACGGTCTTCATTGAAGGCATTAGCGGTCATCGCGATAATCGGCACCATTTCCCTGCCAGGAATTTTGCGTATCCATCGGGTCGCCTCAGGACCATCCATTTTTGGCATCTGCATATCCATTAAAATCAGGCTGTAGGCCGTGTTTCGCACTTTCTCGATGGCCAGAATTCCATTGTCGGCAGCCTCAGCCACGAGTCCGGTATGCTGTAATTGATCCAACGCTATTTCCTGATTAACCGGATCATCCTCCACCACCAATATTTTTAGCCCCGGATAGTCCCTGGCAAGTGCAACTTCAGGCTTCTCTATCAAAATCTTCGCCAACACTTTGACCGGCGTATTCAAACTTTTCGCCAGGCAGACGGTAAACCAGAAGTTACTCCCCGCACCTACCGTGCTGTCGAAACCGGCAGTCCCGCCCATTAGTTGTGCCAATTTCCGTGTAATCGCAAGACCCAGTCCGGTACCGCCGTACTTTCGGGTAGTCGAGTTATCTGCTTGTGCAAAATTACTGAACAGGCCACTCTTTTTATCAGGCTCAATTCCAATACCTGTGTCTAGCACCTCAAAGCGCAGTAACTGGCTTTGCTGCGTTTCTTCTAGCAAGCGGGTTCTAATGGTAATAGTTCCTTTAGGGGTAAACTTGATTGCATTATTCGCATAATTTAGCAACGCCTGTGAAAGCCGGGTGGGATCACCGATCAGCTGGCCATGCAGTTGCTGAGCATCAATAATCAACGTCAGTCCTTTAGCGTTTACTTGCGGTGTGAGGATCGAAACTATTCTGTTCATAATCTCGGATAGGCAAATATCGGTTTCTTCGAGCATCAATTTACCTGCCTCTATCTTGGAAAGATCGAGTATGTCATTGATAATAGAGAGTAGATGTCTGGCCGCGACATCTATCTTGTCCATTTGATCAGCCTGCTTGATCGTCAGGGTATCGCGTCTCATCAAATTCGAAATCCCGATGATGGCATTCATCGGTGTCCTGATTTCGTGGCTCATATTAGCCAAAAATGCGCTTTTGGCGTGAGTTGCCGCTTCTGCTGCCGCCCGTTGAATATTATTACGCCGCGTTTCAATGCCGAAGGTGAGATTTTCTGCCAACTCTTCCAGCAGTTTCACTTCCCCATCGCTAAAAGCATTCGCCTTGGCCGAATACAGTGCAAGAATTCCTATCTCCTGCTCCTTGAACAGCAACGGCAGTGCAATATTCGACTGGTAGCCACGTTGCAGCGCAGCTTCACGCCACGGCGTCATCTTCGGATTTGTCAGGCAATTCTGATTGATGGCAGTGGTTTTGCTGCGTATTGCCGTACCGCACGGGCTCTGCCCATATTCCGTATCCGCCCAGGTGAGTTTGAGTTTATCCAGATAACCATCCCTGTTGCCGCATTGCGCTATCCGGCGTATGGATTTATCCGCGTCGTTCTCCGCAACGCCTATCCATGCCATCACATAGCCCCCCGTGTCAATGGCTAACTGACAGACATTATCCAGAAATTTCTGTTCATCCTCGGCATGAATCATCGCCGTGCTGCATTCACTTAACAGCTTGAGTGACCGAGCCAATTCATTCTTGTATTGTTCCTCGCGAGCGGATTCGGTGACATCCTGCACTGAACCTGACAACCCGATAACACTCCCTTGCTTATCGCGTAACACTTCTGCCAAGGCATGAATAATTTTTTCAGTGCCATTTTTCAACGTTACCCGATAACAAATATCATATTTCTTCAGCCCGCTGGTCGCATCCCTCAAGGCATGATCGACTTTCAGCCGATCCTGTGTATCAATCAGATCCAGAAAATTTTGACGATGCCAGTCCAACTCACATTTTTCAAAGCCGAAGATGCGGAAAGTTTCATCAGACCAGGTGCCGCTATCGGTTCTGAGATCCCATTTCCATGAACCCACATGCACCAGTGCCTGAGCGGCATTCAAGTCATCCTGAATGATTTTACATTTTTCTTCTATTTGCCGGAGACTGGTGATGTCATGCATTAACACGATGAAACGGGTATCCAGTCCGAGTATGGCGTTTTTTCGGGACACGGAAAGCTCAAACCAGCGCTTATCCTCCGGCAGATCAATCTGTATTCCATGCGAAAATCCATTAACACTGGCCACCTGTATCGCCGACATAAATACCTCAGCAGCGACAGGGGGTAATAAATCACGAATCGACTTTCCTGAAGTATCTATCGCAGAATGCTGCAATAGACCGACATTCGAGGTATGGATATGACCTTGTTCTCCCACCTCAAGCATTACATCGGGAATGGCATTCAAGGTGGACTGTAGTTGATTTTGCGAAGCCTGCAAGGACTGATAGGGATCTTCGATCGTATCGACAAATAGCGCAAAATACAGGAACAAGTAGGAAATTATTTTATAAACATGACCAAAAATATTGTGTACACCCAAATATTCAACGTAATGAATGAAAAATAATTCGCTGATCAGCATCGCGCACACTACTGAGAGCAAGCCTGCCGCATTAAAAGTTGGTGCATTTCTCATGCGCTGCCACAGTAGCCATGCAGTGGCGACATTGATCGTTATCAGCAAGTATTCACTGAAAAGCTTAAAGTCAGTTCCCCCTTGACCGGAAAGGAATACGACCGGCAACAGCGCTTCATGAAAAATAATCAGCCAGTGCATAGCTGCAACATAGACGCCGATCACCATGAGTATATAAAAACGAATATTTGAATTACTGAGCGGATGCCAGGGTCTGGCCGAGACGATAAGCAGCGTGATCGCTGCCAGTAGTCGTGCAGACAGCCAAAAGTAAACCGCCTTCTTCGGATCGCTGACGGAATCGGCTATGCCCGTAGCGGAAAGCATATGCGAGAAATCCAGTATTCCGACTCCCAGAAAGGCACAGGCTAATAGTAAAATATTACTTGAGAGTGCTCGTCTATAAGCATTCCACCCTACCGAAAACACTAATATTGCCAGCACAACCGAAAAAGACTCCAGAATGATATGCAGGGGCAAGAATCCAATACCGACCCGGCTAACGCTCGCAGGGAACAGAGTAATCGCCAGCAAGGCACCTAGCGCCAGCAGCAATATCCTGAGTGAAGCTTTTCTAAAGCCATTCCGATGGCCAGGATGCAGATCAGCAAAGTCCATGCTCGAATATCCCCGTGAGTGGAATTGCGGCCAAAGCCGCATCTAGGATGAGGTTCTATTGATTTAAGGTTAATCAGGTGAAAGCACCTTGCAACGATCAAACAACTTGCATGGAAGGCATGCATCAAACGTCAGGAATCGCTAAGTTTTGGCTGTTTCATGATGCCTGTCAAGAAGCGGCTGCGCAATCGGTGCTTTCTGATTTGAGCAATCGCATTGTGTAAAATCCACTGGCTATCGCGTCTGCGAAATATTACTATGCCGACCTTGTGTAAAGCCTATCCCGATTCATGCAAAAACACACGACCACTAACGACGTGCTGCTTTTACGCAGCCTGTCCTCCGTCTGGCATCCCTGCTCGCAAATGAAACACTATAGTGACTTCCCGCTGGTTCCGATAAAACACGGCAAGGGCGTGTGGCTATATGATTGCGACGGCAAGCGTTACCTGGACGCGGTCAGTTCCTGGTGGGTGAACCTGTTCGGTCATTGCAATCCGCGCATCAATGCTGCATTGCAAGACCAACTTGAGACACTGGAACATGTGATGCTGGCGGGCTTCAGCCATGAACCGGTGGTGCTGCTTTCCGAAAGATTGCGGGCGCTGGCACCGGCCGGTCTCGGGCATTGTTTTTATGGCTCGGACGGTGCCTCGGCGGTGGAAATTTCCCTGAAAATGAGCGCACATTACTGGCGGGATCAGGGGCATCCGGAAAAATCTCAATTCCTCAGCCTGCAAAACAGTTATCACGGTGAAACGCTGGGCGCGCTTTCCGTCACCGATGTCGCGCTGTTCCGCGAGGCGTACGGGCAACCCGCTGGCTTGCCGCGCATCACTGGCAACGCTGGATATTTTCGAGCAAGATAATGTTGTTGAAGCAAACCGCGACAAGGCCA
>CAIRBC010000529.1 GCA_903876685.1 uncultured Nitrosomonadales bacterium
AGTCAGACTCATCATCCATGCCCCAAATTGCATGGCTCCCAATAGCAAAAAGGTTCCACTACTCGATATAAATAATAGTTTATTGCGTATACTGCCCGTAATAAAATTCATGAAATTAACCTTAAACAATATTTTTTAAATTTATCCAAATTCAATAGTTTGGATTAAAATATTTTTAATCAGCATTTTTCAATGCTGCTTGACATAAAGCGCCTCTTCCAAAATTTTTCTTGTCAAATGAGGTGCAAATAATTCAATAAAATGGTAGGTGTAACCTCTAATATATTCATTTTTACGAAGTGCTATCCGGGTGGTACTAGGTTGGAACAGGTGAGCCGCTTCTATCATATGGATACCTTGATCACGCCCGGGAATATAAGCCATATGGGCGACAATGCCAATCCCCAATCCCAATTCTACATAGGTCTTGATGACATCTGCATCAATGGCCGTTAACACAATATTAGGTGTAATTTTTAGAGTTGCAAAGGCAGCGTTAATTTTACCACGTCCACTGAAGGCAAAATCGTAAGTTATGATTGGGTATAGTGCTATTTTTTCCAGGGTCAATGTTTTTTCATCAAGTAAGGGATGTTCAGGTGGAACAATTACGCAATGATTCCATTCATAACAAGGTAAAGTAATTAACTCGTCATAGAGAGATAAACTTTCCGTTGCAATTGCAATGTCTACCTCACCGTTTATGACCTGTTGAGCAAGTTGCGTCGGGCTTCCCTGGTGTAAGTTAAGCTTTACTTTTGGATATTGCTTGATAAATTGTTTAACGATTTGAGGTAAAGCATAGCGAGCTTGCGTGTGCGTGGTTGCTATTGCAAGTGTACCACTATCCTGACTTCTGAATTCCTCACCAACTTGTTTGAGACTTTCAGATTCAAGCAATATTCGTTTGGAAATTTCAAGAATTTCCTTCCCGGGTTCAGTAATTGAAGTTATACGCTTGCCGTTTCGAACAAAAATTTCAATGCCTAGTTCGTCTTCCAAGAGACGGATTTGTTTGCTCAAGCCTGGTTGTGAAGTAAAGAGTGAGTTAGCTGCATCGGTGATGTTTAGGCCATGACGTGAAATTTCATACAGATATCGCAACTGTTGCAGCGTCATGGTAATCCCCTCTAAACTTACAGGTGAAAAATACTAATATCAAGGAAAAGAATTTGCCACCGGCCTTTAGGCCAGTGGCTTGAAGTGGGAACGAGTTTTAAACCTCTACTGTTCGTCCCTTGAAACCTCCCCCTTCAGGACGAAGTGTTTCATGTTCCCGCCTGAAGGTAGCAGTTTTAAACCCTTAAGGTATTTAGGTAAATAAGTCAGTTGCGTACATAATTATCGTGTCATAGTTGTGTCGCGTTGCTTACTTCACTGGTATTTTAGCTTTAACACCTGACGGTCAGACATCATTTATCGTGATCTAGCACAGTGTTCCTGCATTTGTTCACTTATATTGAGCAGGAACCGCAGCGAATTTACTGTTTTTTCATCAGTCATCATCCGCCATAGACCAGCCACTCCGCCAGTTGCAGGTTGATTATGACTCTTCGTGGCAGCGGCTTCCAGGCAACTAAATAAACCCGTCACCATTTCCAAACGATCCAATAACAGCGGCAAGGTATTAGCGATACGCTCCAATGATCCGCTAGATTCAAGCTTTTCCAACATTTCGACCAGTCGTCCAGCTCCGCCACGATTAAGACGATCAAGCAAAGACAAACCTTCACCCATGGTTTCAGCTATGCGACCGACCATTTCATCGGAAAGAGCATCTTGTGCAGAGCTATATACTCGAGCTAATTGTGAAAGTCTTTCAAGATCCCCATCGACTGCCATTCGTGAAATAATCGGTAGTGCCTTTTCAAGATCAGATCGATTTATCTGATCAAGCAGACTCAGGCCGCCGCCCACCGCTTCAGAGAGCCTGGCTACCATCTCATCTGACAGCGCATCCTGGGTGGCGTGAAATACACGAGCAAGTTGTGCGATACGTTCCAGGTCGCCGTTGTTTACCATTTCGGCTAATACCGGAATTGCATTACCCAATCCAGAGCGTCCCGCTTTATCAACCAGGTCTAGTGCTTCAGCGGCGGAACCGGCGAGACGTCCAATCATTTCATCTGTCATGGAGTCACGAGCAGCCGAAATAACGCGGTCCAATTCGTGATGCAGCATGGTTCCTTCATCTTTGGTCTCTGTATTCATGACCTTCTCCGTTTACAGGAGTCCGCGTGCGGAAACCCAATAGAGCTTATTGTAAGCCATCTTGAACCAATGAACTGCTTTAGTGGGAGCTTTAGGGTCAGGGGGCGTTAAATAGTTGAACATCGCATAGGTTGCTCGATCTTTACCTGCTTCAATGAAGCAAAATACTTTCCCATCGTATTCACGGACAGGGATTCCCATTTTAACCATTGCCGCAATATTTTCACCCAGTGTGTCCGCCTCAAAGTGAGCCGTGGAACCAGCCTTGCTAATCGGTATATTGGTGGTGTCACCACAGACAAATACGTTAGTACGTCCCTCCATATTCAATTTGGTGCGGTTGGTTGGAATCCATCCATTTGCACCCAGCCCATTCTTTTCCAGAACTTCCATTCCTTTATGTGCCGGAATATTAATCAGCAAATCATATTTCACCTCGAAGCCTTCTTCACTACGAAGAATCTTGTTTTCGACATCGACTTCTTTGGTATTAAAAAATGTTTCGTAAGTAATGCCCAGCTTGTCCATTTCCGGGGCTGCCCACTTGGCCACATTTTCCAGGCTGTGGACTCTGCCGATTGGATAAGTGTAATGTAACTGCACTTTATCCGACATACCGCGATCTTTGAAATAGTCATGCAGCATAAATGTAATTTCAAGTGGTGCCATCGGGCATTTGTGGGGTACGCCAACGCTGATAACCACCTTGCCGCCTTCAAAAGATTGTAGCCTCTTCAGCATCTTCACTGCGGATTCTTCAGTATAAAAGGTTTCAGATCCCTCAGTCATGCCGGGAATTCCCTCAGGGAACATACGCGAACCAGTAGCAATGACCAGAATATCGTAATCAAAAATTTTACCACTCTTGGTTTTAACTTGATTGTTATCCAGCATAAAATCAGTGACTGGGTCTACATGGAAATTGATCCCTGCTTCAAGCAGACTAGCCTGGTCTCGATATAATTCATCAGGGGTGATACGACCCAAAGCCAAATAGAGTAAACCGGGCTGATACATATGCTTGTCGGAAGCTGACAACATGGTGATTCGAGCCTTCCCACTCTTCATTTCATTAGTCAAGCGGCGTGCCAGATTATTGGCCAAAATTGTGCCACCCATACCGCCGCCTATTATCAGAATTTTCATCGTCTTCTCCCCTTATAATTTATCGTAAAACCAATTCTCCCTTACTTCGATTTCCGCAAAGCTATATGCCATACACCTTCTGCTTCAGTTGTTGAAATGTACGCGTGCCCAACCTTGTTGAGCCATTCAGGAATGTCATTTACAGAGCCTTTATCTGTAGATAATACCTCCAGCTCATCTCCTATTTGTGAGCTTTTCAAAGCTACTATTAATTCCATTAGGGGACCTGGACAAAAACTTCCACGTCCATCAACGATTTTTCTCTCAGCCATAATTTATCCCCTGTTTGTATTTAAAATCCTAATTATTAGAAAGTCCAAATTTGTCCATCAGTCGCATCATGAAGAAATTTTGTGAGGCCGGTGGCCTTTTCCAGGTATTTCTCCAGGCCATCTTGCTCCACGCCCAGAATATCCATAGCCATCGAACAAGGAAAAATTTTTGCATCGCCCAGTTCAACGGCCTGCTCGAACAATGTTTTAAATTCTGGCACCTTATGGCTTGCAATTAATACACCCATTTCACCTTCATGGGGCGCTTTAGTTGTGTTACCTTTGACAAAATAAGTCAGCGCATTCATCGAAAGGAAAACTAAAACATCTTGTCCACTCACCGCAGCTACCGAGGCAACCATTGCCGCCATTTGCAAACGTTCAAGAGTTCCCGACACGACTACGACGCAAATTTTGTTAGTGGACATTATTAAACTCCATATAAATTGCAGGTTATTAAAATTTTCATGTCATGGTTTACCCATACTCATTTGGAAGATATTACTCTGTGGATTCACAAGCAGTAATAACCCTTATTGGTATCAGGTTTAATAACCCATATGGGTTATATGGGTTATCTCGAATTTGTCAATGACCCACTCTAAACCAGGATAGTTTGCTGCGGAGATTGACGACTCCCCCGATAATAATCAAAGTTGGCGCTTGTAATTGTCCTATCAGGGGATTTTGTGACAGTGTTGAAAGCGTACCGCCGATTACTCGCTGGTTTTGCGTAGTTCCTTGTTGGACAATAGCAATGGGTGTGGATTCAGGCAATCCATGTGCGATGAGTTGTGAGCAAAGTATCTCTAGTCCTTGCAGACCCATGTAAACAACGATCGTCTGTTTAGGACGCGCCAGTAAATCCCAGTCCAGTTCCATAGAGCCGTCTTTAAGATGCCCGGTAACAAATACACAAGATTGAGCATAGTCACGGTGGGTCAGGGGAATTCCGGCATAGCTTGAAACTCCTGAGGCAGCGGTGATGCCTGGTACAACCTGAAAATTAATTTTGTGCTCGGCCAATTTTTCGATTTCTTCGCCACCGCGTCCAAAGATGAATGGATCGCCCCCTTTGAGTCGCAATACCCGTTTCCCTTGCTTTGCGAGACGAACTAAAAGCGCGTTAATTTCTTCCTGTGGCAGGGTGTGATTGCCACTTTTTTTTCCTACATAGATTCGTTGTGCATCCCGGCGTGTCATATCTACAATAGCCTTTGACACCAGATTATCATAAAGGACAATATCCGCTTTTTGCATTAACCGTAAGGCTCTGAAAGTGAGCAAATCTGGATCACCCGGCCCCGCACCGACCAGATATACTTCTCCAGAATTTTCTAATTTTTGATGGTTAAGTTGCTCAAAAAGCATTGACTCCGCAGTGACTTCATCTCCGCAAAATATTTTTTCGGCGACAGCTCCCTCAAGGACTTCCTCCCAGAAGAGGCGCCTCTGAGAAGGAGTAGGTATTTTTTGTTTAACAAGCAAACGAAATCGTTCGGCGAAGGCTGCGAGTCGACCGTAAGCTTGCGGGATGAGTGTCTCCAACTTGCCACGTAACAAACGTGCCAGTACAGGGGAAGCACCACCGGTAGAAAATGCAACAACCAAAGGCGATCGATCAAGGATAGATGGTAAGATGAAGGTGCACAAATCCGGGCAGTCAACCACATTCACCGGAATATTTCGTGATTTAGCCTCTAGTGAAATCTGCTCGTTGACCGAGGCATTGTCAGTTGCTGCAATGGCTAATATTTTCCCGTCAAGCAAGGCGGGTTGAAAATTTTCTGCCAGGTAGGTACAACCCAACGGCAGTTCATCTGATATGTTGAGCTTGGGTGCAACCAGCGTTACTTGTGCACCGGCTTGCGATAATAGTGAGGCTTTCCGGACTCCTACTTCTCCTCCCCCAACCACCAAACAAGGCTTTCCTTTGACATTAAGAAAAATGGGTAAATAATCCATTAACCTTTGATCCTTTCTATAAGGCTAATATCGCTTGAAGCGCATCGCTCGCGAATGACGCGTTTCGTACCTCAGCACATCCTACAAAAAACATTGTATGAGGGTAGTTCATCAGATTGCTATAGGTTGGCCGAATATTTACAGATAATTTCATAGTACAGCTTGTAAATCTATCTGCTCTGTTGATTGTTTAACTCGTCGGATGAAAGCCACAAAGCGCGTCGCCCAATAACAACTGCCGATGGTGCGTAGATGGGTATAAGAAGCGAGCAGATTGTTTAGTATCAGTCCATCGTGCTTTCCGTCTATGCCGTGGCCACGGGTAACCCGGTAGGCAAATTTCGTCTCGTGCGGAAGGTTTTCCAGGCTCGAATAGTGAAATTCGTGTGCGCGAATTTCTGTTTCAGGAAGATGCGGTCGAGGCCAGGGATGTTCCAGGTTCTCAGCCAGATGAACGTAGCCTCGCCCAACTGGTTTTTTGTGCATGATGACATCGCCGGGGATGGCGCCAACCATTGCATAATCGAACCCTTGATAACTCAATGTTCGCGAGAGATACATCAAGCCACCACATTCAGCGTAAACCGGCATACCGGATAATATGGCTTGCCTTATTTCATGTCGAAGTGTGGTATTTGCTGCTAATTCTTTGGCGTACACTTCCGGGAAGCCGCCACCAATGTAGAGCGCATCCACGTCTGGAAGTTGAGCGTCGTTCAAAGTGTCGAAGGGAATCAATTCAGCACCGGCAGCCTTCAAGGCATCCAAGTCATCTGCGTAATAGAAACCAAAGGCACGATCGCGTGCAATTCCGATACGCAACTTCTCCGGATAAGGAAAAGCTGAAATTTCTGCGGTCACGGTTGCGGGGAGTGGCTCCTTTACGGTTAGAGAAAGAAGCTTGTCCAGATCAACTTGTTTGCTGATAATCGAGCCAATTTCACGAATACGGCTTTCTGCCTCTCCAGCTTCATTACTGGGCATCAGGCCGAGATGTCGTTCAACAATCAACAGCCGTTCATCCTGCTGGATAGCACCGATAACCGGTACGTCGGTGTAATGCTTAATGACTTCGCGAAGCTTTGCTTCATGTCGGCTGCCACCCAGGTTGTTCAGTATTACGCCTGCAATTTGAATTTCTTTATCAAAAGCCTGATAGCCCAATATCAACGGAGCAATGCCGCGTGTCATTCCCCTGGCATCAATGATCAATATAACCGGTAGGTCCAGTAGTTTGGCTAGAGCAGCATTACTATTGCTTCCGTCTAGCGCCAGACCATCATATAACCCCTTGTTTCCTTCAACCAGATTAACTTCAGAGTGATGGTTAATAAAGGCGGTTACAATATCTTGATGATCCATCAAGTAAAGGTCGAGGTTTCGGCACTTACGTTCACTGGCTTGAGTTAGCCACATCGGGTCGATGTAATCCGGGCCTTTTTTGTAGGGCTGAACCGATAGACCACGCATTCTTAGCGCAGCGCATAAACCAAGGCTCACTGTTGTTTTGCCCGATGATTTGTGGGCGGCAGAGATTAGCATTCTGTTCATCGTCTGCCTGCTCAGTGAGTTGATTGCTTTGGTTGAGTGATGCTGTCATTGGGCAACAGTGAATTTAGCACTCTCACGCCGATGCTGGTGAGCAGGAATGCAATAGCGAGACCACCCAAGCCCAATAAAATTTCGGGCAACGAGGGTGAGTAGTTTGAAATCTGTCCGTCTGCAAAACTGCTATTAACCGCGTATCCAGGGAAAATTGCCAAGGGAAAAGCCTGACCGCCAATAATCAATACATAGAGTAGCGAAAATGCGCCTAGTATCACTAGCATTGAAGCGGACACTACACATCTTATTTTTCCAAGGCGAGGATGAAAAATCAATAACAAGGGTAGCAGACTGCCCAGCACCACATAGCCAGCCCAGAACAGTTCAGGATAGATACCGCCATCCAATAATATGAAATGTTCGAAGGCGGCTTGCTTAGCAAAATATAAATTTGTCAGGTGGTAAACTGCGACTAGAAAAAGTGTGGCAATGATGAAAACGCCCATCAGATTCTTCAGGCGGCGCAGAATTATTGGATCCTGAATCTTGTTATTCCAATAGTACATGGTTGACTGAACCACATGAAATACTGCTAAACCCCAACCGAAAGACATAACGATAAACAAGGGTGGAAGTAGTGCTGAACCATAAGCTTGTCTCGCTACCAGGAAGGCAAAGATAAGACCAGTGCCGGTAGTCAGCATAATGCGCCAGGTGAACACCACCAATCCGATTGGTTTAATCCAACCGTGCATCCGTTGTTCCAATAACACCCACATATAGATTGCTACTAGCGTGAAGAGTCCGCTGTATAGCGGCAGGTTCCAGGCAAAGACTGAAGTGGCATTGAAATGGGTTGCTGCGACGATAACCCGGTCTGGTCGTCCTAAATCAAGCATCAAAACGAACAAGCCACCTGCAAGTAGCGCAATGGAGAGCATACCCGCCAGTGGTGCTCGTGGTTTGTAAACGGCTTTGCCAAATACGGAGCCAATGGCGGCGATATTCAGCACACCCGATGCCGCAATAATCATAAAGATTGCAAAGACATGGGGGATTCCCCACACGATCTGATTATTCATTCCCGTGACGACATGACCGTGTCCCTCCATGAAATGGGCTGCGGACATGCCTGTCAAGGCTAACAACAAGCCTAAAGCGACTATCCAGTAGAAACGTCGCGTTTCGGTCTGACTAAAGATTTGAGCCATTACAACCCCACGAAAGAAATGTTGGGATTCAATCCAAGATCGGCGCGCAGTTGCGTAGAGGCGACGCTGCGAACTCGTCGGTAAATTTCACTGTCAGGATTATTCAGGTCGCCGAATAGCATAGCGCTATGTCCTGCTTTTGCACAGGCCTCCACGCAGGCGGGTTGCTCGCCTCGATCCACTCGATGGTCGCACAGAGTGCAACTTTCGACGGTACCCTGGCCGCGCGGCATCTCACCGTCATGACTGAGCACAGCTTCATGCACAAAGGAGCGTGCCTTGTAAGGGCAAGCCATCATGCAGTAACGACATCCGATGCAGCGGTGTTTATCTACTAAGACGATACCATCGGCACGTTTGAAAGATGCCTGAGTCGGACAAACGTCCACGCAAGGTGGCTCAGCGCAGTGTAGGCACATCATGGGCAGGGAGATTTGTCTGCCCGTGGAGATTTGCTTCAATTCCACTTTACGTATCCACTGCACATCGGTCGGCGATTTTGCCGCCGGCAAGTCATGCTCTTTATTGCAGGCGGAAACACAATCATTGCAACTACTCTGGCATAGAGTGCTGTCAATTAACATGCCCCAGCGTACTCCAGCAGAGGCCGCTCCCCCCGTTGGCCGGGCATTCGCAAAATCATAAAGGAACAAGCCGGGAGCAATCGCAAACCCTGCGATGGCAGCGGAAGCCGTACCCAAAAATTGCCTGCGGTCGAGATTTACCTTGTCGCTCATTTGCCTACCCCGACGATTATTTTTCGTTTACTGGAATGACATTCGAAACAATCAATTTTTACAGCCGCATATTCGTGACATCCTTGACAGAAATGCGCGCTGCCACCCAGTACGTTGTCATCAGGCTTACTGGCGTGGCAATTTACGCATTCCGAAAGACTGAATTTGCCACCCCGAATACCCTGTCGCACCGTTTCATCTCTCTGGTGCTTCAGCATATGCATATGGTTTTGGCGCATATACCCGGGATTCTCTACGCAATGTCCACCCAAACCTATGTCTAGTTTCGGCATCGGTACGGCAGAAACTGAACCAAAGCTAATCATTAAAATTAGCAGCAGGGCAAGCGCACGCAGCAGATTCATGGTGTATTTATTCTCCAAGCCCCATCTGAATATATCCGGTCGGACAGACATCCTTGCAGATGTGACAGCCGATACATTTGTTGTAATCAGTATCTACATAGCGTCCTACCGAAGCTTTGGACTTGGGAACTCTTGAGACGGCAGTCTGAGGGCAATACACCACGCAATTGTCGCATTCAAAACACATACCACAACTCATACAGCGTTTGGCTTCAGCAATAGCATTAGCTTCAGTTAATGGATTCAGACGCTCTTCAAAGTTTCCCAAGGCGGTTTTTTCATCAAGGGTAATCACATGACGTAATTTGCGGGGGTTGTAGGTAAAGTGACCCAAAAATAATTCATCATGCGGAATAACGTAACGACTGGAACGATTATCAAAGTTGTGGACGGCAACATCCGACGAATAGGTTCCGCGCATCGGTTCGTGATTCTCGGAGAGCTTTAAGCCCTTTTCGGCCATCTTGCGAATCATATCGAACTGATGAACATCTATCTTGGGGCGCTTATCCAGAGCCTCACCTGCGAGGTAACGATTGATACCTTCTGCTGCAATGGCACCGTGACCAATTGCGGTGGTTAATAGATGAGGACGGATCACATCACCACCTGCAAAGGTTCCTGCCTGCCCTGCGAGCTGATAATTTTTGTCGGCAGTAATCGCGCCGCGACCATTATCAAAGATCTCAAGACCGGTGAAGTCAACTGCTTGTCCGATAGCGGATACAATCAAATCCGCAGGAATATCCTGCTCGGTACCTTCCTTCTGAGTGATGGTCAGTTTCCCGCCAGCCAGTTTGGCTTCACACTCTGCAACGCGTAGAGCCGTAGCGCGACCGTTAGCATCTTTGACAATACCGACCGGAACCAGACCGCCCCGTATGGCTATACCTTCAGCAACTGCCTGTTCAATTTCATGTTGATTGGCCTGCATTTTGCTGATAGCAAAAATTGAAGTCAGCGTGACTTCTGCCCCTTGTTTAGCAGAAATGTCAGCAACATCATGAGCCATACGTCCGGCGATTGCCGACTCGGCATCGGTGGGTTTGGAATGTTCGATGTGACCCAAACGACGTGCTACGGTAGCCACATCAATTGAAGTGTCACCTCCGCCGACGACCACGACACGTTTACCCACGTGTTGCAAACGACCATCGTTGAAGGCTTTAAGGAAGGCGGTGGCGGTCACGACATTGGGTGCTTCACTGTCCGGAGTGGGCAAGGCGCGTCCGGCTTGTGCACCCATCCCGAGAAATACTGCATCATAGTCCTTGCGGATTTGTTCAAGCGTGATGTCCTTGCCTATGTGGCAATTCAACTTTGTTTCCACTCCCAAATCCAGAATCCGTTGAATTTCTGCATCCAGAACGCTGCGCGGAGTACGAAACCCGGGAATACCATAACGCATCATGCCACCCAGAAACTCATGTTCATCGAAAATGGTGACTGCGTGACCCTTGAGTACCAATTGATAGGCAGTGGATAAACCTGCAGGGCCGCCACCGATAATGGCCACTTTTTTACCGGTTGCAGCGACGACAGGTTTATTAAACTTCAGGTTGTTAGCGATGGCGTATTCGCCCAGGAAATGCTCGACAGAATTGATGCCGACATGGTCTTCCAATTCATTGCGGTTACAACCGGATTCGCAAGGTGCCGGACAGACGCGTCCCATGACCGACGGAAACGGATTAGCCTCGGTTAATACGCGCCATGCGTATTCCTGCCATGGCATTCCCACCGGAGGCTTTTCCATGCCACGGACGATTTGCAGATAGCGTCGAATATCTTCGCCTGCCGGGCAACTTCCCTGACAAGGGGCGGTGGACTGAATATAGGTTGGGCACTTATAGGTGAAGCTCGACTGAAAAATCCGATCGCGCAAGGAACCTGCCTTGTTATCGCCATCTTTGTAGCGTCTGAAATTAAGTTTGATTTCTGTTGTGGGTGCTGACATTGTCTGTCTCCTATTTGTCGCCTAATTTAATTGCATTGCTTACCAGTTGATGTACGCCGCCTACCACGCGCCGGTCAAAACCATAAATAGGCAGAACTTTGGTGAACTGAGCCTTGCAAATCGCGCAGATGGTTGCCATGAAATTGACACCGTGAGAATCTGCCACTTGCTGTAACGCTTCCATACGCGGAAGCGCACCTTTAATGCGTAAATCCAGTAATTCGTCAGTGAGTAGTCCCCCGCCACCACCACAGCAGAAAGTTTGCTCGCGCGTAGTACCGTCTCGCATTTCAACGAAATTATTAGCTACCGCTTTGATGATATTGCGCGGAATTTCAAATTGACCACCCGCCATGTCACCCATGCGCGAGGCTCTAGCCACATTGCAAGAGTCATGGAAAGTAATAATGTGTTTATCATTCGCCTCTTTGTTAAAGGAGAGACCGCCACGCTCGATCAGATCCCAGGTAAATTCGCAGATGTGCATCGGCTGCTTATAGCGGTGATCAAGCTGGTTTTGCAGTTGAATGGCATAGGGATCCTTTGCGCCTGCACCCACACCGATCAGCGTATTCCAAAAACTGTAGGCGACTCGCCAGGCATGTCCGCACTCACCCACTACGATACGTTTAACGCCCAGCTCCAATGCTGCTTCCCGCACACGCAGGGCGATTTTACGGAGTTGATCGTAGTTCCCAATAAACATGCCGAAGTTGCCAGCTTCAGAGGCTTTTGAAGACAGCGTCCAGCTTACACCTGACGCATGAAAAACTTTTGCATAACCAATCAGACTGTCGATATGGGGTTCCGCAAAAAAGTCTGCTGAAGGGGTAATCAGCAGCACTTCAGCGCCCTTTACGTCAAGCGGGAAACGCACATCTATGCCAGTATCCTCCTTGACATCTTCCTCAAGTCCTTCCAGAGTATTTTCTAACGCAGGGCCGGGTAAGCCCAGGTTGTTGCCGATTTTATGCACTTTGCCGATGATCTCGTTAGAATATTTCTGACCATAGCCTACCGAGTCCAGAATTTCCTTGGCTGCCATGGTGATCTCGGCAGTATCGATTCCATACGGACAAAATACCGAGCAACGGCGGCATTCTGAACATTGATTAAAATAACTGAACCATTCATCCAGTACCTCACGCGTCAAATCGCGTGCACCTACCCATTGCGGGAATAACTTGCCTGCTAACGTAAAATAGCGACGATAAACGCTGCGCATCAGATCTTGACGTGCCACAGGCATATTCTTGGGATCTTGGGTGCCGATAAAATAATGACACTTGTCGGAGCAGGCGCCACAATGCACGCAAGCATCCATATAAACCTTCAACGAACGGTACTTGCCTAGTAGTTCGCCCATTTTTGCAATCACGGCATCGTGAGTTTCCTGCCAGTTTTCCGCTAATTTTCCGGGAAAGCCGATGGCTTCCTGCATTTTTTCACTAGCCACATAGGGCATCGATTTCGCCATCGCTCCGTGATTCAGCACGGGGATGATAGGAATGATGCGATAGGCAGGGGGAGTAATGGTAGCCATTTATTTCTCCAGTTTTGCTGCCCAAGCGGACAAGTGACGCTTTTCGCGCGGGTTATCTACCTGGTTGCGAGAAGGAGAGAAAAAGATTCCCGGAGCATGCAAAAGTTTGCTAAACGGAAATATGAGTAGCAGTAGTGCAACCAGTGACAGGTGTAGATACAACAGACCATCACCGGGTAATGCTTGGAAATCGAAGTGCAGTATGCCCAGACAAAAACGCTTCACGCCGATGATGTCGGTATTAAACAAGAATTTGATAAAAAGCCCTGAACTTGCAATCGATAACAACAAGGCCAACATCAGGTGATCCGAGGGTGTCGAAATATAGCGTATACGTTCGACAAAAATTCGTCGCGCCCATAGTGCGGCTAATCCTGCAACCATGAGCAAACCCGCATAGAGTCCAAAAGGTTGCGCCAATACCACCCAAAACCATACCGGCTCCGTGAAGTAGCGCAGATGGCGGATCAACACCAAAGCCAGACTAACATGGAACGCCCAACTCGCAGCCCAAGTCCACAAATTTGCCTTGAACAGACTCTCAAATAGCGTGACCTCTCGCAACATACGCAACAACATTCCAACCCTGCTTGTCGGCGCGGGCGTGGTTGGGATCAGCAGGGGAGCAGGCGTACGCGCATAGTCGTAAATCCTGTAGCCGAACCCGAGCACGAACGCCAGGATAGCAAAGGTAAACAGTAGAGTGATTAGCGCGTTCATTGGCAGAGAGATTTACCTGAAAACAGCATTAAGTTAAGGTGCCTGTTTATCGAAGATCAAATTTAGACGCAACCGGTAGGCTTGGGCAAACCGGCGATCTTGCAAGCCTGCTTTGCCGGCCCATAGGGAAACAAATCATATAGATACTGACTATTACCCTTTTCAGCGCCAAACTTCTTGCCGATTGCCTTGGTGAGCACACGTACTGCCGGCGCAATCTGGTATTCGTCGTAGTATTCACGCAGAAAATTGACGACTTCCCAATGGTTGTCCGTCATTTCGACTTTTTCTTCCTTGGCAATATAATCACCAACCTCAGCATTCCACTCGGTCAGATTAACTAAATATCCTTCTTCGTCTGTTTCGTAAGATTTTCCGCCTACTTCAATATTTGCCATGCTCTTTCTCCTGTATGTTATTTAATCAAGACCGGACATGCCCGGGTATAGTGTGTGTATGGATGATCCAGCTTACTTTAAAGCCATGACTGGCAATTCTTGTTTCCAGCAACCAAATCAACGAAGCCAGCATAATCTACGGTTGTAATTCCTTCTATGATCCGGTCAGCAAGACCTCGCGCTTCCAGATCTGGCAGTAGCACATGAATCTTGAACTTGCTGCTTAGTGAACGAATTTTCTCTTCGAGTGCTGTTCCTTTGGTAGCGGCATAAACTGCATCTTCAATGAATAAAATGACACCTGAGTCGGCGACACGCAGACAGGAATCAAAGGCACCGTTGCTAAGGGGGGACTTATTAATAATATGCAACATATTGGATTCCTTCCTTAAAAGCTCAGTACGACGTCTTGTTGTCCCATTAACTCACCCATTTCCTTGCTGCCCAGCACGATGACATCAACCAGCAAGTCTGCCTCGCTCAAACCACGCGCTTCGAGTGATTCCTTCTCGACATAAAGCTTTTCAACGTCATAACCATCCAGTGCGCGGTAAGTAGGTGAGAAGTTCTTGGTTGCTATACCCTTGGTTTGCTGCCCCTTTTTTAGCTGGTAAACACCATCATCCAGAAAGGCGAGCGACACATCCTGATCAAAGGCAGCACTGATTAAAACCACCTCCAAGGACTCTAGCGCGTAGATCGTTCCATAAGGCGCTTTACGGTTAACGAACATGAATTTTTTAATATTGCTCATGAGCTATCAATCTCCGAAAGTGACCAACCGATCCGACTGAATGCCGGCTTCGACCAATTGACCCAAACCTGAAATGCGAAAACCAGCAGCCAGATTTTCCTCCTTGATACCCCGGCGCAAGGCAGCTGCTACACAGACTACCAGGTCGATCTTGTGTTCTTCAGCAAGCCTGCTCCAGCGAGCCACAATATTACGGTCGTCCTGCGGCGGCTCGGTGAGTCGCGAAGAATTGTTCACGCCATCGTGATAAAAGAATACGCGAAAAATTTCGTGCCCCTTCTCCAGGGCAGCCTTGCAGAACAGATAAGCCGAGTCACTTGCCTGGTGCTGGTAAGGTCCCTCGTTAATGACAATGCCAATTTTCATGGTTACCTCGCCTCAGAAGCGAATATGTGTTGAAGAATTGAGGTTGGCACGCGAACCTCTCCAGTCGTCAATCAGATACTTGGTAAAGGGCAAACCGGTCTTCTCAAAGAAACGCGGCCAGCCTATACGATCAATCCAGTCTGCCATGCGTTCCCAAGGGCGGGCATCTGCCTTGTAGGTATAAAGGATGTTCTTGACCACTTCACCGACTTCCGTCCAGCGCGGAGGATTGTTAGGTAAACCTGAAGCAACCATCTTCATAAAGGTGGGTTTGCCACGTGCGTTTGAATTCTTTCCACCCACCCAAATTGCTAGTTTGGAATGCTCTGGATCATTGATTTGCATCGGAGGGCAAGGTGGATAACAAGCACCGCAGCACATACATTTAGCTTCGTCAATTTCAAGCGAGGGTTTGCCATTGACCATTGCAGGACGAATAGCAGCGACCGGACAGCGCGCCACTACGGTCGGGCGTTCGCAAACATTAGCCACCAGGTCATGATTGATTTTAGGTGGTTTGGTGTGCTGTACGATGATAGCCAAGTCTGCTTGCCCGCCGCAGTTGATTTCGCAACAGGAGGTGGACAGGTGTACACGGTTAGGCATTTCTTCATGCTTGAACTCTTCGATCAACTCATCCATCAGCGATTTAACTACACCAGAGGCATCGGTACCAGGAATGTCACAGTGCAACCAACCTTGCGTGTGTGCGATCATCGTGACCGAATTTCCGGTACCGCCTACCGGGAAACCATTGCTTTCAAGTTCACTGATCAGCGGAGCAACCTTGGCTTCCTCTGATACCATGAATTCAATATTGGAGCGTATGGTAAAGCGTACCCGTCCTTCAGCAAAATTATCCGCAATATCGCAAAGTTTACGGATGGTATGCACATCCATCTGACGCTGAGTTCCTGCACGAACCGACCACACTTCATCACCACCGTGTGCAACATGGTGCAATACACCCGGGCGTGGACGATCGTGGTATTTCCAGTCACCGTAGTTCTTGGCCAGCAATGGGTGCAAAAACTTCTTGTTGTCAGGTACACCGCATTCTATTGCGCGTCGAATTTGGGGTTGAGCCATAATTTATTCTCCTCAGGCAGCTTGTTTGTTTGCGTTGACTCTGGCAACTTCTTCATCCCATCCGTCTGTGCGGACATAGGGATTCATGCGGGGTGAATTGACCATTGCCGGACTGGCATCGATTTCCATTGCATCCAGGAAGTTGGCTAAACCGATGCGCTCGATCATTTCTCCGGTACGCTCATGTTCAAGCGCATTTTCGGCAAAAAAGTCTATCGTGCGCTGAGCAAATTCGACCAGCTTTTCTACATCTTGTTCACTATCCAGTTTGATAAAGGGAAGAATAACGGTACCCAGCAAGCCACCAATTTTCAGGTGACTCTTGCCGCCGATGAGCACGGTTGCACCCTTGTCTTTACCGGTAGCCAGGGCACCCGTCATCACGTTGATGCAGTGCATACAACGTACACAATCGCGATTGTCTATTTCAACCGCATGGGTGTCGTTAACCGCTACGCTGGAGATATGCGCGTCCTTCTTGAGCTTGCCGATTTCCTTTAGTTGAAAGGTTTTTGTCGGGCAACGGGCGACGACATCATTCACCAATTCGTCCATACCATGTTTGACGAACCATTTTTTCGCAAGGGCTTCGTCAGTGCGAATGTTGTCGCGCCATGTGCCAATCACTGCCATATCGGATCGCTGTATCGCGTTCATGCAATCATTGGGGCAGCCGGAAAATTTAAACTTGAATTTGTAAGGCAGGGAAGGGCGGTGAATGTCGTCGAGAAAAGTATTGATAACGGCTCGATGTACAGTGGCTTCGTCGTAACAGGATTGTTCGCAACGTGCCGCGCCGACGCATGACATGGAAGTTCTAACGGCCGGTCCTGCACCGCCGAGATCGAAGCCCATTTCGTTGATTTCATCGAAGGCTTTTTGCACATTCTCGGTGGTCGCACCCTGAAACATGATGTCACCGGACTGACCGTGAAATGCAATCAGTCCTGAGCCATGCTTTTCCCACATATCGCAAAACTTGCGCAAGGTGTCGGTATCGTAGTGCATCCCTGCCGGAGGCATCACACGCAGGGTGTGGAATTCAGCGGCATCCTTGTAGACGGGTTCGCCGTTTGCATTCTTCAATTCGGTGAAACGAGGAATGACGCCTCCACCGTAACCGATGACACCCACAGTACCGCCCTTCCAATACCCTTTTTTGGTCTTGTAAGACGTTTCCAATTGACCCAGAAGGTCAACCGCCATGTCGTTATCCTGTGCAAGACGCTTGATGCCGGTGACAAAACTGGGCCAAGAGCCACTCTCTAGCTGATCCAGATTCGGTGTATCATGCAGCTTCTTAGCCATGAATCTCCCTTTCATATTAATTCGTCTAAGTTCAAGTGTTGCTGAATTAACTACTTAGCGGTTAATTCAGCAAGTCCTAATTTAGCGGCTATGTTGACGTATCTTTCAGACATGTGAAATAGCCCGAATGGGGGGGTAAGAATCAGCTCATAGTGTTATGCAGTCTACCCCGTGCTGGCTATAGACGCAGGTGCACTATATTGCGCTCAATATCGACTTTAAAACGGGAGTAAAAATGACGCAAACCGTAACGCTGGAAAAGTTTAGAGTACCACTGGGAAATCAGGAAATCGAGTTGCAGCAGATCGATCATGTCGAGGGCGGCATGAGTCTGTTGCGCATCCGAATTCGGGAAGGTTCGCGCTTCACGGTGTTCGATATTGATTGTTTAACTGCAAAACATTGGAGTGAGGTAATGCAGCGCTGGTCTGCAACCCAAATTGACAAGCAAGCGGATTGCGGAAAATGATTGACAAAAATTTCGAGATGAAAGGCGGCTTTGTCGCTGAAGATTATGTATTCGACTTATGGAATGAAGTGGTGCGCCTATTACCCTGGCTAAATACTGAAGATAGGGTGGGGTTTCTGCCGTTGCGTGGCTCAGAAAGTAATGGCGGGCTATTATTGTCCCTACGCTCTAAATTGGTGCTTCGACTACCGGTAGACTTGTCCGTGCAAGCGAATGCGTTAGCTGGACAGGAGCTTCAAGTGGGAAGCTGCGTGTTGCATTTAGGAACGGTTACAGATCGTCCGCTGCAACCGTATAGCACTTTACACTCGAAATTGGTAAAAAGCGAAGAATGCGAAGAAGTTTTCCTCAACAATATGGCGTCCCAATTGGATGAAATGGAAATTAAGTGCCAATGGATTTGCGGTAAGCGTCAAGCGATCTCTGGAGCGGGACAGAAGTTGCAGGGATACAGTTTGGTTTTACACGATCTCAAACCGGAAGATTCACTCCAAATACAGAGAGCAGGTTTGGGTGGTGCTCGTCACTACGGCTGTGGCATATTTGTACCTTACAAGACTATTTCAGATTTGAATTAGCGGGTGAGAGTATCGACCTATAATAATTTATATTTAATTGATTAAAATTTAAAAAAATGCTTAACTTATTTTTTTGTTATTGATGCCACGGAGGAAACGATGGGATATATGGTTGCAGGCGTTGAACTTGAAACTGATGCAGAGGGTTACTTGTTGGAGCCTGATTACAGCGAGCATGCAGTTAAAGTCATTGCGGAAGCGGAAGGAATTGTGTTGACACCTGAACATTGGCAGGTCGTGAGCTTCTTGAGAGATCAATACCGGGAACTTGGACACACCCCAAATTTCCGTTATATGCTAAAAGCAGTTCAGACTTTTTGGCCTGAAGCCGATAGCAAGACACTGTATGATCTTTTTCCAGTAGGACCAGCAAAACAGGGAGCAAAGGTGGCAGGTTTACCTCAACCGCTGGGTAAAGGCGGCTACTAAATAGTTAGATTAAATAATCTTCGGATCAGCATGACTTAAGGAATAAAAAATGAATACAGCCAATGTAACTTTAGATATGAAAGGGCTTTCTTGCCCGGGGCCTTTACTTGGGGCAAAAAAAATGGTCGATGAACTTGAACCCGGTCAGATATTGCTTTTGTTATCAGATTGCCCGGGCACTAAAGATGATCTTTATTCATGGGCAAGGCAGACTGGCAACGAAGTATTGCAAGCTCAGAAAATGCCGGAAGGAGGGGTTGGTTACTACATTCAGAAGGGACATGGTAAAGCTCTCAAAGCCAATGCATCGCTGGATATACGCGGAGTGGTATGCCCGGGTCCGATTATTGAAGCCAAAAAACTGTTGAATGGAATGGGCGTTGGAGAAGTGCTACGGCTTATTAGCAATTGTCCGGGGATTAAATCCGATATCGTGGGTTGGGCATCGGTTACCAGAATGGAGATTATTGAAACCATTGAGGTTGCACCCGGCGAGTATGAGTTTTACATACGCAAAACAGTCGCATAATTCAATGATACGGATTAAAAACACTTGGTTCAAAGAAGGTCGGGAACAGACTACCAAAGAACTTGCGGGGGCAGTTGCCTTCAACGGTTGGCGTATCGCTGAAAATGCACTTAAAAATATGCGTCGAGCGGATTTTGAAGTGGCCATCGGTGAACAGTATTTTGCCTTTCTTTCTGAGTTCCTGATTTTTTTAGTGCAGGTAGCTGACCGAATTGCGTACCTTCGTTTGAGTGCCGAAATACGCCATGAATTTACTTCTGAACTAGCAAACCGAATTGCCCAGACATTAGCATGGAATCAATCAGAATTTCTGGGTCGTGAATTAGTCGAGTACAAAGGCAATTTTATCGAAAGACTCAATTCGCGAGCGGATGAATACGCTGAGTTCACCTATGATGATACAGGGCCGTCCTTTACCTTTATGCGTTTCCTTGCGTATTGCATGGTTCAAGTAGTCGATGAACAGGATAAAGCCTGGGTAATAGACCAGATGATGACAATCGAGGCTCCAGAAGCTGTGGAAATGGTAGAAAAGGCGATGCGAGGATTTTTTCAAACTGAGCATAAACGACATCCATCGCCTAAAGTTTTGACAGCAGATTAACATAAGGAAATTTAATTTTGGCTTCATATTGGAGATTGCAGATTGATTTATCCTTTTGATTTAAAAAACAGCAGTGACTATAGCCTCTGGCGGGAGCAAAAGCTGGCCTCAGTTCCAGGTACCGTTGCAGATCTTGTTGTGGAGGTGTCCGATCCCTTTGCCTTGAGCAGAGTCGAGCGTGAGGCGTTGATGTTTCGAGTTCGTCGCTGCAACATGGCTCTTTATGCCAGCCCGGCCTTAGAGGCAAATACCTTGATTCCGCGTGCACTGGGTCTGCAATTTGGCTTGGAGCATCTGGATGCCAACTGGCTCGCGTATGAAGACGGTATCTCGGAAATTAAAGTGACTAATAATGGGACGCGCCAGGCCTATATTCCCTATACCAACCGACCGATCAAATGGCATACCGACGGTTACTATAATCCTCCTGAGCGTAAGGTGCTTGCCATGGTATTGCACTGTGTTCGTAGTGCAGCAAAAGGAGGTGAAAGTCATTTGATGGATCATGAACTTGCCTACCTGCTGTTGCGCGATCAAGACCCGGCATTCATATATGCCTTGATGCAGGAAGATGCCATGACCATACCCGAACGAATAGATGAAACCGATGGGATAAGACAGGCTCAGAGCGGACCGGTGTTCTCTGTGGACGCATTGACAGGCCGTCTGCATATGCGTTATACCGCACGAACCCGTAGCATACAATGGAAGCAGGATGCCGTGACGCTTGACGCCGTGGCGGCGCTTGAAAAACTGCTTAATTCCAGCTCGCCTTATGTCTATCAGGCACGACTTGAACCGGGTATGGGATTACTTTGTAATAATGTGCTGCATGATCGCGCCGGCTTCATCGATAACCAGCATAGTCCTCGTTTAATATATCGTGCGAGGTACTGTGATTTAATCCGGGATGTTTGAGACGTAAAAAAACCGCCTTGTAAAAGGCGGGTAATTCGGCGTGTAGACTTATAGTTTCCAGCTATAGGCGATACCCAGTGAATCTTGATGCATATGCAAGTTCACGTTACCCCCTCCAAAGCTTGCCGGGATTGCGTTAGTGCCACTGACTGATTTTTCAAAGGCGTGAATGTAGGCAAGCGTGACTTCATTCTGTTTGGAAATGTTCCAGCTTCCTCCTAAAGTCAAATGATCCTGCACGACACCGGGTGCCAAGATATTAAACATGGCCTGGCTTGCAGGAATGGGCTGTGAGCTATGGTTATAGCCGGCTCTCAGCGTCAGCGCATCGCTGATTATTTGACTTACGCCAAGTTTAAGGACTTGAACATTAGTCCAGCCAAAGCCAGACCCGTTAGGCTGACCCAAGGCACCGCCAGCCGAAAGAGTATTCGCGATGGAAGGGATGCTACCGTATTGAATAGCCATATAGTCAGCAGCCAGGGTGGTTGCCGGAGTGGCCTTGATGGCGATACCCACACCATAGTTGGCTGGGATATCAAATTCCCCTTGATTGGCAAACAGACCTGCATATTTAGAGAATTTTCCCATCTCGGTTCTAGGTTGATAAGTAGCGCCCAGCGTCACCATCGGCGTAATTTCACCTGTCCAGCCTAGACGAAATCCGATACCGGTTGAGGAATCTGTACGAGTATCGGTTAAAGCACTGGAATTGCTGCTCATGGTGGCAAACGCTCCCAGACCTGTTGCAGAAAACATTTGATAGACCAGATTAACCGACACGCCGATTGTATGGGTAGCATTGATTTTCATTGCCCATGTCGGCGCGATAAATAGCTGAGAAAGGTTAATTCCTACATTCGGCCCGAAGGGACTGATTGCATAACCGGTATTCATTCCGCCATTCCCATAGACAGACACACCCAGCGACATATCCGGGTTCATCATCCGGTTATAACCGAATTCGGGTATGAAAAAATTACTTCTGTGATTGCCATCATAAGTGCCATTCATGTCGTACGGTATAGGAGCTAGATTGCCAGTCACTTCAGCGCCGCGAATCGGCTTGAACCATAGCAAACCTGCATCTGCCTCATTACCCACCTTCGCCATGCCTGCCGGGTTGGTTGCAGCGGCCATAGAGTCCTGTGGCAAGGCTATACCCGCGCCACCCATGCCATTGGTTTTCATTCCAAAACCTTGCGAAAAATATCCATCCGTAGCCTGAGCTATCGGTGAAACAAAACCGCCTGTGAGCAACAGTGATACCAGTAATTTATTATTCTTCATGAATCTTCCCCCTCATTTTATATTGTAAGATATGTATCAATTATTGCGTTTATACAAACAGGCAGATGTCAGTGTCACCTGCGAATTCAAGAAAAGTCGCTGCACCGCCATATTCGACGTTGTCAATAAAATCACTTTTTTCAAAGTCGAACAGATCAACGGTCATCTGGCAGGCGACAAACTTGACATCGGCTTCCAGGCAAAGATCGCGCAATTCTTCTAATGAAGCGACGCCTTTTTTCTTGAGTTTGTCTTTCATCATCATCGTTGCCATGGTTTCCATCCCGGGTAACATTTGCACAAAAACAGGCATCGGGACAGGCATCGGCATGGCGGGGTTGGCAAGCGGACTGATCTTCACATCAGACAAGTCTTTGCGTAAAAGCTGCAAGCCGTAAAAGGTGAAAAA
>CAIRBC010000530.1 GCA_903876685.1 uncultured Nitrosomonadales bacterium
CTGGCTTGCAAGTGCCGGGGTTGTTTACAATGCCTTCGAATTTTTGCCCGATTTCAAGCCTAGTCCGGATGCAGTTGCCAGCCAGAATATGGATAACGCGGCTACCGATATGTCCTTGCCTGCCGGCAAGTATGGCGTGGTGATGGAGAAAATCGTCGAAGTATTGCCTGAAGAGGAGGTACGTAACGAACCGGTGCAACGGGTAAAAAAAATAGCTGAACAGGTGCAACACAAGCAGCTTGCCGAGACACCTGATAGAGTTAAACCAGAGCGTCAACAGAAAGTCCCCGAGGTAGCAGCGCCCAAAATGGCTGAAGCCAAGCCTGCACAGAAGAAAACGGGTGAAGGTCATTTACAGATCAGGAAGCAAGGAGAAGCTTCTGACGACATTTATTCGCTGCAAAGGGAAAATGAAGAAATCGTCCGACAGATCGGCCTTTTGGAAAAACAGATCAGCCTGCTCAAGGAAGTTGCAAAGCTCAAGAGCCAGATAGGCGGCACGCCGCTTGCGGAGGCCGCAGCACCCTTGCGAGCACCGATATCTCCACCGGTAGTTGCACCCGTATCTCCACCGCTAGTTGCACCGGTAGCTGCTTCTGCACCGGTAGCGGCACCCGTATCCGCGCCGGTAGTGGTACATCCGCTACCGGTAACCACTCACGCGGTTCCGGTGATCGCGCCTGTCGTGCCACCCGTTGCAGAACCGATGTCACTATTGGAAGGCGATACCTGGAAATGGGCTTTGCTGGCGGTGCCAGTCTTGATTTTGTTATTCTTGCTTTATCGTAAAAGAGGTCAGTACCATGCCAGTTTTGTCGATAGAAATAATAGTGTGCTTAAACATGCTAAATATGAGGATGACAAACCTTCGCTGGATCTGACCGGTGCTTTTGACAGAATTAAACTTTGATAATGACGATAACACGGGGCGGGCATCCCTGATACAGGTAATTACTTATGGTCGCGTCCTTATTGAATAAAGTGGTAATTTTTGGCGTAGGACTGATTGGCGGTTCCTTTGCGCTGGCTTTAAAGCGGGCGAATGCCGTGACTACGGTCGTTGGTTTCGGGCGTAGTGAGGCCACCTTGCAGGAGGCAATGCAACTTTCCATTATCGATCGTATCGGCAGGGATATCGCCACAGAGGTGTGCGATGCGGATTTGATCTTGCTGGCAACACCGGTAGGTCAAATGTCCGATTTGATGGCGCGCATCGTGCCGTTCCTGGGCGCGCACAGCTTGCTCACCGATGGCGGAAGCACCAAGAGCGATGTGGTTCGTGAAGTTTATGCACAAATGGGGGGGAAAGCGGGTCAGTTTGTGCCCGCGCATCCGATTGCCGGTGCGGAATTGAGCGGAGCCGCCGCCGCGCGTGCTGATTTATATCAGGGCAAGAAGGTTGTGCTGACCCCGCTGCCGGAAAATTCAGCAGCAGCGGTGCAACGGGTTGCGTCTGCCTGGCAGACCTGTGGTGCAAATATTCATCAGTTAAGCTGTACCGAGCATGACGCGGTGTTTGCGGCTGTGAGTCATTTGCCGCATTTGTTGTCCTTTGCGCTGGTGCATGAACTGGCGCAACGTGACAATCGCGACCTGTTGCTGTCTTATGCCGCCAGTGGCTTCAGGGATTTCACCCGGATTGCCGCCAGTTCGCCTGAAATGTGGCGCGATATTTGTCTAGCGAATCGCGCAGCCTTGTTGCAGGAATTACAGCGTTATATCGCAGAATTGACGCAAATGAGCGCAGCACTCGAAGCCAATGATGCACAGCGACTCGAACAGACTTTTCACACCGCACGCGAATTGCGTGCGGGCTGGTCAGTAAAGTAATGACTGGCTTGTCGCCCCGGCAGGCTTTGTGGTTACTCTGTGCCTTTGCACTGATCTGGTTCTCCAACCTGGATTACCGCACGCTGGTCAAACCGGATGAAGGGCGCTATGCCGAGATTCCGCGCGAGATGGTGGTCAGCGGCGACTGGGTAACGCCGCGCCTCAACGACCTGAAATATTTTGAGAAGCCACCGCTGCAATATTGGGCAACCGCCACCGCCTATAGCTTGTTTGGTGAACATCACTGGACGGCACGTCTGTGGACCGGCTTGACCGGTTTTGCCGGTATCCTGCTGGTGTGGTTTACCGGTCTGCGATTGTACGGGCGAGAGGCGGCTGGCTATGCCGCGCTGCTGCTCTGTAGCAGTCTGCTGTATGTGCTGATCGGACATATCAATACCCTGGATATGGGGGTCACATTTTTTATCACGCTGGGTATCTCGGGTTTGTTGCTGGCACAGGTGCAAGCGAATCAAAAGAAGCAGCGTAAATGGATGCTGGTGGCGTGGGCAGGCATGGCGCTGGCGGTGTTGAGCAAAGGGTTGATGGGGTTGATCCTGCCGGGTACCGCACTGTTGATTTACTGCGCGGTGCAGCGCGATTTCAGTGTGATGAAGCGTATGCACTGGTTGCCCGGACTGTTGCTGTTTTTGTTGATTACCGTGCCGTGGTTTGCGCTGGTGATGAAAGCCAACCCGGAGTTTTTTGAGCGATTTTTCATCTATGAGCATGTCACCCGCTTCACTACCAAGGAATTAGGGCGCTATCAGCCTTGGTATTATTTCATTCCGATCCTGTTGGCGGGTGCCTTGCCCTGGACGATTTTGCTGTTAAACACCCTGCTGCGCGTTATACGCAACAGCAAACTGCCAGACGGGATGTTCAACACCCAGCGTTTTCTGTTGATCTGGGCGGTGTTTATTTATGTGTTTTTTTCCGTTTCAGGCTCCAAATTACCTTCTTATCTGCTGCCGATGTTTCCGGCGCTGGCGCTGTTGATGGGCAATTATATGGTCTGGATGAAATCCGACGCCTTGTATCGGCAAATCGTGCCGATGCTGCTGGTGGCGCTGGGCTGGATCGGTCTGGGGTTGAATGTAGGGCGTTTTGCCGATAACCCCGCCCAGGCAGTCTTGTATCCGCAGTATGCTCCTTGGCTGATCGCCGCCGGGCTGATATTGTTGTCAGGGTTGTGGTTCGGCTTGCGGTTGTTAAGGGATGACAGAAAGCAACCGGCAGTGCTGGTGCTGGCGTTAGCTTCCTTGTTGAGTGGGCAAATCGGCCTGTCCGGCTATGAAACGGTGGCCAGGCTACGTTCTGCCCGGCATATCGCGCAGGCAATCAGCGCTGAAGTGAAGCCGTCGATCCCTTTTTATTCTGTGCTGACTTATGAGCAGACGCTGCCTTTTTATCTCAAGCGCACCTTTACGCTGGTGCAATATCAGGACGAAATGGCCTATGGCATTTTGCAGGAACCGCAGCGCTGGATTCCTACCGTGGAGGAATTTGTGAAAGTCTGGGCAGCTAAGCGTGAGGCGCTGGCGATCATGCCGACCAATATTTATCCGAAATTACTCAAGCTGGAGCTGCCGATGACGATTATTTTTCAGGATGCCCAACATACCGTGGTGAAAAAACCATGAGCGCAATCAGTTTTCTACTGATTTTCACCGGCGTGATGCTGAATGCGACCGCTCAGATATTGATGAAGGCTGGCACCAATGCGGTCGGCCAGTTTGCCTTCAGTCTGGAAAATGTGCTGCCGGTGGGTTTCAAGCTGGCGACCGAGCCGCATATCATCGGTGCGCTTTTTTGTTATGGCTTGAGCGTGGTGGTGTGGATTCTGGCGCTGTCGCGCGTGCCGGTCAGTATCGCTTTTCCCATGTTGTCAATGGCTTATGTCGTGAATGCCGTGGCAGCCTGGTATCTGCTTGATGAAGCCTTCAATCCGACCAAGCTGGCCGGGATGGGGGTGATCATTCTGGGCGTGATTATTATTTCAAGGGCATGATAATGAATAACTTTATTCCTTTTTCCAGGCCTTCCATCGATGAGGCGACCATCGCTAGCGTGGCTGAGGTGTTACGTTCCGGCTGGATTACCACCGGTCCCAAGGTTCAGGAATTTGAACAGCGGCTTTCCGCTTATTTTGGCGGGCGCACGGTGCGCACTTTTAACTCCGGTACCTGTACCATGGAAATCGCGCTGCGCATTGCAGGCATCGGCGCGGGAGATGAAGTGATCACCACACCGATTTCCTGGGTTGCTACCGCGAATGTGATACTGGAAGTGGGTGCGACACCGGTATTTGCCGACATCGATCCGCTAAGCCGCAACATCGACCTGGACAAGCTGGAGGCGGCAATAACCCCGAAGACCCGCGCAATCATCCCGGTGTATCTGGCCGGCAGACCGCTGGATATGGACAGGCTATACCGGCTTGCGGCGCAATATAACTTGCGGGTCATTGAAGATGCAGCACAGGCTATCGGCTCGAGTTGGGCTGGTAAACCGATTGGTTCGTTTGGGGATTTCGTTTCGTTTAGTTTTCAGGCCAACAAAAATATCACTACTTCTGAAGGGGGCTGTCTGGTATTGAATAACCTTGAGGAAGCGCAGTTGGCAGAAAAATACCGGCTGCAAGGTGTTTCCCGCAGTGGTTGGGACGGTATCGAGGTAGATGTGCTGGGCGGTAAATATAACATGACCGATATTGCTGCCGCGATTGGGTTGGGGCAGTTTGCCAAACTGGAAGCGATCACCGCCAAACGCCGCCGTCTGGCGCAGCATTATTTTGAAGTGCTGGGTGCGGATTTCGAGGTGGCTACCGGTGCACAATTGCCACTACAGGATTTTAACAATACTAATTGGCATTTGTTTCAGGTGGTGTTGCCGGAGCGCATCACCCGTGCCGAATTTATGGAGAAAATGAAGGCCAGAAATATCGGTATAGGCTTTCATTATGCCGCGATACCTCTGTTCAAGCTCTACCGGGCACTGGGCTTTCATGAGGGCATGTACCCGGTAGCCGAGCGCGTAGGCAGGCAGATCGTCTCGCTGCCGATGTTTTACGATCTGAAGGAAACTGAGGTAGAACGGGCATGTAAGGCGATGATCGAGGTGCTGGAAAAATAGGGGGCTGTCCGCTATTTCCATGGGTAAAAGAATATGATTGTTTTAAACGACGATGGTGAGCAAAAGCCCGGGAAGGGGATTAGCCGTCTGAAAAATTCAGCATCGACCGGGTCTGAGCGTAGCGATTTTTACCCCTGGCAAAAACATAATTGGGAACACTTGCAGGCGTTGCGCAAGCGTCCTCAGCATGGTTTGTTGTTAAAGGGAAACAAGGGCATAGGAAAGTTTGATCTGGCGATTAACTATGCCCGCAGCCTGCTATGCCAGCATCCTGATGAAGCAGGATTTGCCTGTCGGCAATGTCCTTCCTGTCATTGGTTTGAACAAGGAACGCATCCTGACTTTTGTTTGATACAGTCTGAGGCGTTGAGTGTGGAAGCGGAGGAGGGCGAGCCTGGCAAGAAACCCAGTAAACAGATTTCTGTCGATCAGATACGCGGCCTTGCTGATTTTGCCGGCATGTCTGCCCATCAGGGTGGTCGGCGGGTGGTCGTGATCCATCCTGCCGAGGCAATGAATAGCAATGCCGCGAATGCCTTGCTGAAAAATCTTGAAGAACCTCCGCCAGGCATGTTGTTTATTCTGGTGTCACACAAGCCGCAGCAATTGCTGCCAACCATCTTGAGCCGTTGTCTGTCGATTAACTTGCCATCCCCTGACACCAAAAGTGCGGTGCATTGGCTGGCAGAACAGGGGGTTGAGAATCCCGCAGCAGTCCTCGCAGCCTCGGGCTTTGCGCCGTTACAAGCCGTGGTACAGCAACCAGGTTTTGAGGAGCGTGCCAAATTGTTGCGGGCAGTGCGCCAGCCCGCTGCTCTGGATGTGTATGCGCTGGCGGAGACCTTGCAGAAAACCGAGCAGGTCGTGGTCGTGCAATGGCTGCAACAATGGACTTATGATTTGAACCGGATCAAGCTGGCGGGTACCTTGCGCTATCATCCTGGAGAAGAAATAGTCATGGGTAAACTGGTAGAATCCATTGCGCCATTAACCCTGGCGCGTTTGCAGAATTATTTGCTAAGCGCAAAACGCGAAGCACAACATACGCTTAACCCCCGTTTGTTTCTGGAGTCGCTGTTACTTACGTATCGTCAGTTTATGCTGGAAAGGTAGCCATGTCGTATATTGATTCACATTGTCACCTCAATTTTCCCGAACTTGCCCATCATATTTCCTCAGTGCTGGCGCTGATGCAGCAGAATGAGGTAAGCGCTGCGCTGTGCATTTCGGTTAATCTGGCGGATTTTCCACAGGTGCTGGCACTGGCCGAAATCCATCCGAATATTTATGCCACGGTTGGCGTGCATCCCGATTATGAGGATGTTGAAGAACCCGAGGTTGAGCAACTGGTTGAGTTGGCGCAGCACCCCAGAATCATCGGGATTGGCGAAACCGGACTGGATTATTTTCGCCTGAAAGGGGATCTGGAATGGCAGCGCTTACGTTTTCGCAAACATATTCGCGCCGCTATCGCCTGCGGCAAGCCGTTGATTATCCATACGCGGGAGGCGGCCAGCGACACCTTGCGCATCATGCAAGAAGAGCAGGCTGCCTCGGGTGTGATGCACTGCTTTACAGAAAATTGGGAAGTGGCACAAGCGGCGTTGGCAATGGGTTTTTATATTTCCTTTTCCGGGATCGTGACCTTTAAGAATGCATTGCAAATCAAGGAAGTTGCCAGGCGCGTGCCATTGGACAGGTTGTTGATCGAGACCGATTCTCCTTATCTGGCACCCGTCCCTTATCGCGGTAAACTCAATCAACCGGGTTATGTGAAACACGTCGCCGAAGAAATTGCCAGGCTACGCGGCATCAGCGCCGACGAAGTAGGGCAGCGCAGTACGGAAAATTTCATGCGTTTATTCGGATTATCATTCTGAGCGGGAAATCAATTCAGGGTATTGAGCTGGTTTTATGCTTCCCGTAGAATCACCAGTGCTGGCTGCATAGCTAGTTTTCTAGTACCCAGCCATCCGGCAAACATGACCACCAGCATTCCGCAAACTATGCTGACAGGCCAGATGATCAGGCTGGCATGAAAGGGGATTTCCAGCACAAAGCGCGCCAGCATCCAGCCAGACAGGGTTGCGCCGGCAGCTGCAAAAAGACCGCTCAACAGCCCCAGTGTAGCAAATTCAATCAGGTGAAGTTGGCGCAGGTAACGGCTGGAAGCGCCCAGGGTGCGCAGGATAGCTGCTTCTTTTTTACGTTCATCCTGAGTGGCCAGCATTGCGGCATAAAGCACCGCGAAACCGCAAGCCAGGGTGTACAGGAAGATCACACCGACCGTCTGTGCAATTTGCGTCATTATTGAGCGCAATTGCAAGATGATGGCACCGGTATCGATTACCAGTAAATTGGGAAATTCATTAACCAGTTGGTCGCCAGCGGCTAGTTTGTCGCCAGGCAAATAAAAACTGCTAATATAGCTTGCCGCGAGGCCTTGCAGCAGTTCTGGAGTGCCGATCACAAAAAAGTTGACCCGCATCGAATCCCATTGTACGTGGCGCAGATTTGACACCCGGGCACTGAAGCGGGTGCCTGCTGCTTCAAAACTGAGCAAGTCACCCAGATGAATGTTCAGCCGGTTGGCAATCACTTCTTCGACAGACAGTTGCTCCCTGCAAGACCCGGTGCAAACTGCACTCAAACCAGGCCACCAACTGCCACTCACCAATTCATTCCAGACGGGCAACTCCTCAGACCAGCCAAGATTGAAGTCGCGTTCTACCAGTTCTCGGGCACGGGGATCTGCATAGTTGTCGCCATTGACGGGTTTGCTATTGATAGTTAGCAGACGACCTTTTACCATCGGCAATAATTGCGGTTGCGCTAATGCCTGGCGGGTGAAAAATTGCCGGACTGCCTGCAATTGCTCGGGCTGTATGTTGACAATAAAGCGGTTGGGGGTATCCGCAGCCAATTTGCTTTGCCAGCTTTGCAGCAGGTCGCCGCGAATCAGCGTGAGCAGCAGCAAGGCCATCCCGCCCAGAGCCAAAGCGACCACTTGTAGCGCTGAATCGTGTCTATGTCGTGTCAGGTTGTTAAAGGCGTGTTGCATCAGTTGACCTGTAAATGCGGCCTTGCGCGCCAGCTTCAACACTATTCTGACCAGCAGGCCAAAGCACAGTAATCCGGCGACCAGGCCGCAAAGCATCGTCAAGCCTAATTTCAGGGAACCTGCCTGCCATAAAAACAGCCCTGCCAGCACCAGTATCGAGAGCCCATAGGCCAGCCAGGGCTGAGTATTTGCCACGCCTGATTCCTGGCGTAGCACGCATAACGGCGAGACTTTTTGCAATTGCAGCAAAGGCAGGAAAGCGAAACCCAGCAGAAGCGCGAAACCGCTGGCTGCCGCTTTTAGAGCAGGCAAGATACCGGGTGGCGGCAATTGTGCGTCGCGAAGTGCTTCAATCATATCGACTAACAGTGCCTGAGTGAGATAGCCTGCCACACAACCCAGCAAGGCTGCCATCAGACCCAATAACAGGAACTGGTAGAGAAACAGCCGTAACACCTGTTGTTGTTGTGCGCCGAGGCAGCGCATTACTGCGCAATTTTCCAGGTGGCGCAGCACAAAGCGCCGCGCCGCCAAAGCAATGGCAGCCCCGGCCAGGATGGCTGCGGTCAGCGCGGCCAGACCCAGAAAATGTTCGGCACGCTCAAGGCCAGTGCGTATCTCTGGCCGTGCATCACGACCATCTTCGAGTTTTTCATGTTTTGAGAGCTGCAATTTGTTGCGAAAGGCAGCGATTTGTGAGCCATTTCCCGCAAACATCTGGCGATACTGGATACGGCTGCCGGTCTGGAGTAACCCGGTTGCTTCCAGGTCGTCGCTGTTTAGCAGCAAACGAGGCGCGAAACTGTAAAAGCTGACTGAACTATCGATGTCTCGAACTATCTGCGCTGCCACGACAAACTGCAATTTGCCTATGCTCAGTGGTTCACCTAGCTTCAATTGCAACCTGCGCATCAAGCGACTATCGACCCAAACCGTGCCCTTTGCAGGGATGCCTGCTGCCATGTGCTGCTTGCCATCGTCAATTTCGAGGTGACCGCGCAAGGGATAGCCGCTCTCTACCGCTTGAATTTCACAGAGCAAGGCTTGCTGCTGATGGCGGGTCATGCTTAAAAAGCTGCGGCTTAGGACGGTATTTAGTCCTGATTTTTGTGCCTGTATGCGATAACTGTCAGGCAAGGGGCGGGTAGAGTTGATGCGCAAATCACCTCCGATCAGGCTGGTCGCTTGTTGCTGTAAGGCTTGTCGAACTCGATCGGTGTACATCCCGGTAGTGGCCAGACTGGAGATTGCCAACACCAGTGCGACCAGCAAAATGCGCCATTCTCCGGCGCGCCAGTCGCGCAGCAGCAGATGCAACGATAGATAAAAGAGTTTCATGACTGCGCGTTTGCTATGCTTGTTTGCTATTGCTTATTGAGAGGAACCGGTACGCTGAAAAATGCGACTGCTTCGTCCTCGACTCGGGTGCGCTTCATGGGCGGCAGACTTTGCCAGATACGTCTTCCATAATGTTTGGAAATCAGGCGCGGATCGCAGATCATCAACACGCCGCGGTCGCCTTCGTCCCGAATCAGTCTACCGGCGCCTTGTTTCAAGGTGATTATGGTGCGCGGCAGCTGGTATTCCATAAAGGCGTTACGCCCCTGTTTGGTGAGTTGTGCGATGCGCGCTGCCAGTACCGGATCATCCGGCGGAGCAAAAGGCAGCTTATCGATAATCACCAGCGACAAGGCTTCGCCGCGCACGTCTACACCTTCCCAGAAAGACTGGCTGCCCAGCAGTACGGCATTGCCCAGGTTGCGAAAGCGCGATAACAGTTCGGTTCTTGAGGCTTCACCTTGCAATAGCAACGGATAGCTCCAGCCACGTCGCTCGAATTCGGCCTGTAAAATATCATAGGCTTTTTGCATCGCGCGCAGACTGGTAAACAGCACAAAGGCGCGTCCCTTGCTCGCTTCCAGTAATGGCAGCGCTGCTTGCACCACGGCCTCGGTATAGCCTTCACTGTTTGGCTCTGGCAGGTTTTGCGGCACATACAGCAAGGCTTGTTCCGCATAGTTGAACGGACTGTCCCAGCAGGCGGTTTTTGCGTCCAGCAAGCCCATCTCTTTTTGGTAATGCGAGAAATCCTGTTTCACCGCTAGGGTGGCGGAAGTGAATATCCAGGCGCGCGCACTGCCACCAATCTGTTTTTCAAAAATTTCCGCAATCGATAGGGGCGTGGTATTGAGTTGCAACGAATGATGGAACACTTCGAGCCAGCGTACCCTGTCCGGCACCTCGGAATCCTGCCATTGTTTCAGTTGCAGCGACAATTGTTGCGCGCGCTGCCAGCAATTTTCCAGGCCTTCGCTACGTTCTGCCTGCTTTTCCAGCAAGCCGGAAAGTTGTAGCAGTTTTTCGGACAAGGTCTGTAGTGCAGGCGTGAATTCGCTATAATTTTCGGTCACGCTGGCTGGCAAACGGCCTTCTTTTTTAAATACCAGCCTTAAATCGCGCGCGGCCTTTTCCATTTCGTCCGCAGACCTGGGCAACTGCGCAAAATCCTTGGCATTGGCCGCCGACTCGATGCGCGTGTCATTGGCCAGGTCGAGCAATTGCGTGGTGGAAATATTTTCACCAAAAAACAGACTGGCCGTTTCGGGTAATTGATGGGCTTCGTCGAAAATAACCGTGTTGCAGGCAGGCAACAGCTCCGTAACGCCTTCGTCGCGCAACATCACGTCGGCGAAAAACAGATGATGGTTAACCACCACAATATCGGCTTTCATCGCCTCCAGTCGAGCCTTGAGCACGAAGCAATCCTTGTGCTGCGGACATTCCTGACCCAGACAATTTTCTCGCGTGGAAGTCACCAGTAACCAGATCGGCGCATTTTCCGGTACCCCGAGCAAACCGCTTTTGTCGCCACTTAGCGACACCTTTGCATATTTCTTGATTTTCCCCAGATGCCGGATATCTTCCCGGGTGGCGAAACGCCCGTCAGACAGCGCCCGCTCCAGATGATAATGACAGACATAATTGGCACGTCCCTTGAGCAAAGCCACAGAAACAGGCGCCTTGAGGGCATCTCGCACCATCGGCAGATCTTTCTGGAATAATTGGTCTTGCAGGTTCTTGGTGCCGGTGGAAATAATCACCTTGCCGCCGCCTAGCAACGCGGGAACCAGATAAGCGAAAGTCTTGCCCGTTCCCGTGCCGGCCTCGACCACCAGGATGGCATTGTTTTGAATGGCTTCACCGACCGCCAGTGCCATTTCGCGCTGCTGGGTGCGCGGGCGAAACTGGGCAACATCGGTGGCAAGCGGGCTCTGCTCTGAAAAAAAATGTTCGATTTTAGCAGACACGGCAGAGAGTTTATCCAGGCCAGAAGGCATATGGTTTTCAACGATTAGGCTATATTGGGAATCGCCATTTTACGCCACTGACCGTTGCAACAGTGGATTAGTATGTAATTCTTGTGTGATGATTGTCGCAACTGATATTATTGTCGTGTTTCGCAGTAGCCGTCCCCGAATTAATCGCTGGTTAACCTAGGGAGAAATGCTATGGAATTTGATCAGGAGCTGCCATCGCCCGGGCAAGTAGAGGGTGTTCGGGATAGTATCAAGGGCAGGCTAGGGCGTTTGACCCGGATGCAGCGCCTGTTGCTGGTTTTTCTGGGCATGCTGTGTGTACTATCGGCGCTAGGCGGGTACTGGTGGGTGGCTCGAGCGGTCGTCAAGCCCCCTTTACCGCCGCATATTTCGCCTGCGCCGCCTAACAATGTTCCTTCGCCAGTGACAACGGTCACCGCACGCGAACCTGCTTCTGCTATTCCTGCACTTGCTACCTTGTCTGTAGCCTCTGCACCTGCCGTACCGCTGAAGGCAGAAACGGCAGACACTCGCTTGATGTCGCCTGAAGAATTTAAAGCGGGCTTTGAAAATGATCTCAAGGAAAATAGCCAGCTGATAGATTCAGTCAAAAAACATCTGGAATCGGATCGACAGTCACTACTCAAGGTTCCTGCTGCCAGGCCCTCTGCTGTCAAGGGGGATGGGGCGCGCATAGCACGGCACGCTGCCACAAAAGTCAATCGGAAAGTTGCTAAAGCGGGTCGGCAGTTGACACCTTTGCCCCGCAAGCTTCCGATCAATGTGATCAAGGTCAAGTATAACGATTTGATGACGGCGGTTATCTGCAAGGACAGCGATGCGGTTACACAATTGCTCGATTTGGGGTGGTGGGTGGACAGACCCGATCAGACTGGTCTTCCTCCGCTGCTGGAAGCTGTAAAGCTGGGCGATGCAAAAATGGTAGAGCTGTTATTGATGCGTCGTGCCGAAGTGAATACGCGCGGAGGTTCTGCCCTGAAAATTGCTCGGCGCAATCAGGACCTGGTAATGGAAGAGTTATTGCTCAGTTATGGTGCGCATTAGCATAAATCACGCTCACACGGCTTAGGTATCGGCATGCGGATGCGGTTCAGTGACTTCATTCGTGCAGTCGGTATCCGGTATTTTTGAACAGGATTTGATGGCTGTCTAGCTGTTCATTGAGCAGATTGGACATCACCTCCACTTGCTCCAGCAAGATTAAAATCAGATTTTGTCGGGTTTGTTCATCATAATTTTGCGTGTACAGCAGTTCGATAAATCCATAAATACTGGTGAGCGGTTCTCGCAATGTTTCGGCTATCGGTAAACTGCCGGTATCATAGGCGTCGCAGCTATTGACAAAGTAAATGGCGCGTAAACTTTCCTCAGTCGGTTCGATACGCTTCAGTTGTAAACCGACCATGCCGGTCAGTGCGCGATTGAAATCGGCTTCGTCTATGCCAATCACTTGAGCCGCACTGATAGCCGTGCAGCGCACAAAGCCAGGGTTGACCGCACATACCTTGCCTGCAGTATCGATTGCAACCATGCCCAGTGGGTTGTATTCCCAAGCCACTGCAAAGGCCTGCGCTGCCAGGGTACTCATCAGGCAGCCAGGTTTGCGTTTAAACGCTCAAGATCCGATAGCGACAGGCTTTCAGTGCAGATTTCCCAACCTACCTGGAGCGCGTCTTTCAGATGCTGCTCGAGCATTAGCGGGCTGAAAGGTTTGACAAAATAAGCATTGGCACCAAGAATGCGCCCCTTTTCCTGATCTTCAGCCTGCCTGCAGGAAGTGACCAGCACCACATAAATAGGTGCCAGAGACGGGTTTTGTTTGATTTTCTGGCAAAGTTGGTAGCCATCCATGCTGCCTGGCATCATCACGTCGAGCACCAGTGCATCAGGGGGAGATGCCATAATCATGGCAAAGGCAGTATCCGCGTCCGGAGCCTCTTCGAGCACAAACTGTTCGCGTAGTGCAAAGTGCAGCAAATGACGTGTGATGCGTTGATCGTCAACAATGAGAATTCTTTTCATCAGTCGCTTTCAGATTTTCAGGTAGCGTAGTAGCTTTTAACATTTTGAAATTTTAACGCAAATCCGCGCTTCGTAGAAGGCGGGATTCAATTAGCGATAGTCAGCCTGACCTCAAGGGTTGCACTGTACGCCAATTGTTGAAAGCGGAAGGATAGCTGCCCATGATAAACTGGGCTCAATCTTCTGCTTGGGAGGCGTATTTCCGTGAATTTTGAATAACTACATGATAAAACTGTGTCGTAATGATTGAAGCACAACTCACCCTGATCCCATTGGTTCGTATCCATGGCGAACCCTTGCTGGAACTGCCCAAAGATTTATATATTCCGCCAGACGCGCTGGAATTGGTGCTGGAAAACTTTCAGGGGCCGCTGGATTTGTTGTTGTATTTGATTCGCAAGCATAACCTGGATGTGCTGGACATTCCGATGGCGGAATTGACGCGCCAGTATCTGAGCTATATCGAGTTGATGGAAAAGCACAGGCTGGAACTGGCGGCTGAATATTTGTTGATGGCGGCGATGCTGATCGAAATCAAATCCGGCATGTTGCTGCCTCGTCCTAAAAAGGATAGTGAAGATGACGGTGTCGATCCCCGGGTCGAATTGATGCGTCGCCTGCTGGAATATGAGCAGATGAAACTGGCCGCTCAGAAAATTAATGAGTTGCCGCAAGCAGGACGGGATTTTCAACTGGTGCAGGTGCTGGTCGAGCGCACCGAGCAACAGCGTCTTCCGCAAGTCAGTGTGGAAGAATTGCGGCAAGCGTGGCTAGGCTTGTTGGCGCGCGCCAGGCTTAATCGGCATCATAAGGTGCGCCGCGAGCAATTGTCGGTGCGAGAGCGCATGACCTATGTATTACGTTGTTTGCAAGGGGGTGAATACGTCGCCTTCGACAGCCTGTTCGACCTGGAAGAGGGCGTACCCAAACTGATCGTCACTTTCATTGCAATACTTGAACTGACCAAGGAATACCTGGTTGAAATCCAGCAAAGTGAAATTTTCGGGAGCATTTATGTCAGAATCAGCAGAGCCGTTAGTGCAGAGTGATCCACCCGGTTCCTCCGATAGGGAAACGGAAACTATTTTTATTCCGACCGATTTGCTGGGCGGCAAGATGAATACCCGGCAGTTCAAGATTTTGCTTGAGACGGCGTTGCTGACGAGCCTGGAACCATTGCCGGTGAATGAACTTAAAAAACTTGGCGATGTATCCTTGGATAATCGACAGATGGAAACACTGCTTGCAGAACTTGCCGAAGAATGGCGGGGGCGCGGCGTTGAATTGAGCTGCGTGGCCAGTGGCTATCGGTTTCGCGCGAAACCTGAAATGCAGCCTTATCTGGATCGTCTCAATCCGCAAAAGCCTCTGCGCTATTCGCGTGCGGTGCTTGAAACACTGGCCATCATCGCCTATCACCAACCGGTAACGCGCGGCGACATAGAAGAAATACGCGGGGTGGCCGTTTCTACCCAGATATTGAAAACCCTGGAAGCGCGCGGTTGGGTGGAAATGATTGGGGTGCGTGATACACCTGGTCGGCCAGAGTTGTTCGCCACTACCAAACAACTGCTCGATGACTTGAACCTGAAAGCCTTGCAGGAGTTGCCCGCACTGGAAGAAATCGGTGCATTGCTGGAGCCAGTGGCGTAAACAAGCCCCTGAAAATTAAAAATCATGAAGTATCTCCAATCACGAGAAAACCCGTTTTTCAAGGAACTGGCAAGGCTTGCCGGCTCTGCGCGGCAACGGGGCAAGCATAAACAGACCTTGCTGGATGGGGCGCATTTGCTGGCGGCTTATCTGGATGCGGGAATGCAGCCGCAGCATCTGTTGTTGAATGCCGCAGCGCTAAAGGATGCAGAAATAGGCAGTTTGCTGGAACGGGTCAATGCGCCTGTCACGCAATTGGACGATCGATTATTCGCTGAACTGAGCGAGCTCAAAACACCTGGCGGTCTACTTGCCGTGATCGGTTTGCCGCCAGAAGTAAACAGCGCAAGTCACTTTGCTTTGTTAGTGGAGGATATTCAGGATCCGGGAAATTTGGGCTCAATACTACGCTCGGCAGCGGCAGCAGGCTGCGATGCGGTGTATCTATCCGCTGGTTGCGCCGATGCATGGTCTCCTAAAGTATTGCGCGCTGCCATGGGCGGGCATTTTTCCTTGCAGATTCATGAGGGGCAGGACTTGCTAGCGGTGGCCGGGAAATTTTCCGGCTTATTGCTGGCAACCGGCCTGGAAGCGAAAATGAGTCTGTATGACTGCGACTTGCGCTCCGATCTGGCATTTATGCTGGGCAACGAAGGGGCCGGGTTGTCGGCTGGCTTGTTGAAGCTGGCCACTCAAAGGATCACCATTCCGATGCCAGGCAGGGTTGAATCATTGAATGTGGCTGCGGCAACGGCAATTTGCCTGTTCGAAACGGTGCGACAGCGGGGAGGACGGCAAACGGTACACGAAATTCCTTGACGGATCAGCCTATTCCGCTATAATGCGCGCCCTCGTGAAACTGATCCCCAGTTTCATAACCCTTGCTCCACCGCACCGCAAGCGGGGGGCTTAACCATAAGGAAATGTATGCGACATTACGAGATTGTATTTATCGTGCATCCCGATCAAAGCGAGCAAGTGCCTGCCATGATCGAGCGTTATCGCACTCTGGTCACCTCCAAGGGTGGTCAAATCCACCGTCTGGAAGACTGGGGTCGCCGTCAACTGGCTTACCCGATCCAAAAAATTCACAAGGCACATTATGTGCTGATGAACATTGAATGCAACCAGGAATCCCTGGATGAACTGGAACATGCTTTCCGCTTCAATGATGCCGTGCTGCGTCATCTGACCGTCAAGACCAAGGTTGCAATTACTGTGCCGTCGGCAATGATGAAGGAAGAAAAATCCCGCTCAGTATCTACCGAAGCTGTGGTGGCAGTCCCGGTAGAAGAAGTCCCTGTAGCATAGGCCTTGTAGAATAATATCTTGGAATAAGGAAATATAATGGCTCGCCCCTCAGACAAAAAGAAAGACGACAAGAACAAGCGTTCTTCCCGCAACAACCTGTTCAAACGCCGCAAATTCTGCCGTTTCACGGTAGAGAAAATCGCCGAAGTAGATTACAAGGATGTCAACATTTTGAAAGAATTTGTCTCGGAAAACGGCAAATTGATTCCGGCACGCATCACCGGCACCCGTACCCGCTTTCAGCGCCAATTGAGCACCGCCGTGAAGCGCGCCCGCTTCCTGGCTCTGTTGCCTTACACCGATTTGCACTAAGGAGTCCGATCATGCAAATAATTTTGATGGAAAAAGTGGCCAATGTCGGTCAATTGGGTGATGTGGTCAAGGTTAAAAATGGCTATGCCCGTAATTTTTTGATTCCGCAAGGAAAAGCAAAGCGGGCAACCACTTCTAATTTAGCTGAGTTTGAAGTTCGTCGTGCCGAGATTGAAGCCGTAGACAAAACCAAGTTGGCTGAAGCCCAGTCGCGTGGTGAAAAACTGGCTGGCTTGACGGTACAGATCGTGCAAAAAGCCGGTGTGGATGGCAAGCTGTTTGGTTCTGTAACCAACGCCGACATCGTGGCGGCCTTGGCTACACAAGGATTTGTCCTGGAAAAGACTCAGGTACGCATGGCAGAAGGTCATCTGAAACATATCGGCGACCATCATGTCAGCATCGCTTTACATACCGATGTGTCGGTAGATATCACCGTTTCGGTACTCGGCGAACATTAATTCAACCGGGTATTAAAGCCTCAACAAAAGGACTGGTAACAGTCCTTTTTTTTGGGGATAGCAGAACAATTAAAGGGTGCTGATCAGACTGGGCAGCGTTGATATTTCTTCTGCCAGAGTCTGATAGCAAGAATCAGTTTATCCAGAATAAATTGCAATGAAAATATGGTATATTTTCTAAAAAATTGATAAAATATAAAAAAATTGGAACTTGGCCTCGGTGAGGGCTGAAGACAGGGGCAAATCCTTTAAACAACCTTCACTAAGCATCCGTAAAATGTGGCCTTGATGATTGACCTCCAAGCGTAGATCAATGATAATAATTCCAGATCTTTTTAATTTCAGGCTTTAAACTTTATTACTCAATTTTCACTGACACTTGTAAACACGGAGATTCAATTGTTTTCAATTAAGACGCGGTTAGGCATACGTACGAAATTGATATTGCTATTTGTGTTTATCAAGGTAATTCCCTTGTTGTTGCTGGTCTTGCTCGCCTGGAAAGGGGTTACACAACTAGGCAGTCAGGTGTCTGAGCGCAGCTCAAAATTGTCCACTAGTGTGCAAGAGACGGTAGGTCAGCTAAGTGATGTGATGACCAAAGAGTCGGTGCGAGCGCTGGATGTCAAGTCTCGTGAACTCATCGAACGCTTGACGACTGACACCGCACTGGCCGTTGCTGATTTTCTAAAGGCGCGCGACAAAGACATCTTGCTCGCTGCCTCACTTGAACCGACATCGGCAGCTTTTGATCAGTTTTTGCGTAACCGTAAACGTGCACTGATCGATGCGGGCAGCTGGGTTTTGAGCACAGACAACAAGTCGTGGGTGCCGGCTGCTGCGGCAACTACCAAATTCCCCGCCACCAAGTCGGAAAATCCGGAGAATCAGCAGGACTTCAATTATCGGTCGGCGGAACAAATATATAAGCGTGTGGATCGCCCTTTGTATCATGAGATAACCTTTGTCGGTCTGGACGGACAGGAAAAAATCAAGGTATCTGCAACCAAGCTCCTTTCCGGCGAACTGCGCAACGTCGCAAATAGGAAGAATACTTACGCAAAGGCTGAAACGTATTTCGCTGAATTACAGCATCTGAAGCCCGGAGAAATTTATGTGTCCGAGGTCATCGGCCCTTATGTGAGATCGCATTATTATGGCTCGGTAACCCCCGAAGCCGCACTAAAGGCAAAGATTCCTTTCGCACCGAAAAATGAAGCTTATTCCGGTAAGGAAAACCCGGTAGGGAAACGTTTTCAAGGGATTATCCGCTGGGCCACGCCGGTGGTTAAAGCGGGAAAAATTATCGGTTACATTACCTTGGCGTTAGACCATGATCATGTGATGAGCTTCACCGATAACCTGATGCCTACCGAAGATCGTTACATCCCGATACCGGATGCGGGTAACGGTAATTATGCCTTCATGTGGGACTATCTGGATCGCTCCATCGCGCATCCCCGTCATCAGTCAATCATTGGTTACAACCCCGAAACGGGTGCACATGAAACCCCCTGGCTGGAAGCATCGCTTTATAAAGGCTGGAAGGAAACAGCGCTCCCTCTGGATAAATTTCTTGCCAAGGTGCCCATTTTCGATCATCAGAGCCGCGACAAGAAGCCCTCCAAAGATTTGATGCTGGAAGGGATTCGCGGCCTGGATTGCCGGTATCTGAACTTTGCACCTCAATGCCAGGGTTGGTATGACCTGACCAAGCAGGGCGGCTCGGGCTCTTTTGTTATTTTATGGTCCGGGGTGTGGAAATTGACCACTGCTGCGAGCATCCCTTATTTCACCGGGCAATATGGAAAAACCCCGCGAGGCTTTGGTTATGTGACTATCGGTGCGAATGTCGATGAGTTTCACAAGGCGGCAACGGCCACCAAGGAGTTACTCGATCGAAAGGTATCGGCTTATGGCGAGCAGTTGAAACAATCCTCGGTTGAAACCAGTAATATCATTACCCAGAGCATGCAAAGCACTCTTTTGACGCTGGCAGGGTCAAGCACCTTCATGATTGCTATCGTGGTGTTGATTGCTATCTGGTTGGCGAATATGCTGACTAGTCGCGTGACGCAACTGGCGGATGGTTTGCAAAAAATCGAGCAGGGAAATCTGGGTTTCCGCTTGGAGAAAAAGAGCGAAGATGAAATGGGCAGTCTGGCCGAGTCTATCAATCGCATGGCCGACAGCGTCGAAAGTTCATTCCGCAATGTAGAGGAAGCTAGAGAGCGCGCCGAGGAAGCCAGTCGCATGAAAAGCGTATTTCTCGCCAGTATGTCTCATGAATTGCGCACGCCCTTAAACGGTATCCTGGGTTTTGCTGAACTGCTTAAAATGGATTTGCATGATCCTGATCAGCTGTCTTACGCTGAAACGATACATTCCAGCGGGCAGCATTTGCTGGCGATTGTCAACGACCTGCTGGATCTGTCAAAAATTGAAGCGGGACGTATGGAATTGAAAATCGTCGAAACAGGCATTATTGCCTTGACCGAGGAAGTCGCTGCCGGACATCGTGTTCATGCAGAAAGCAAGGGACTGAAGCTATTGTATGAACCTTCTGCCGAGCTGCCCGGCAAGCTGTTATGCGACCCGAAACGGGTACGTCAGGTTCTAAATAACTTGTTGAATAATTCCGTGAAATTTACTTCTCAAGGAAAGATAGAGCTCCTCGTTGAAGCCGTCGGCCAGCAAGTTCGTTTCACGGTGCGCGACACCGGTATCGGCATCGCTGAAAATCAGAAACACAAGATATTTGAGAAATTTCATCAGGCGGATAATTTTTTAACCGATGATCAAGGCGGCACCGGTCTGGGTTTGGCGATAGCGAAAGAGTTGGTGGTGTTGATGAAGGGTGAAATTGGTTTTGAATCTACCGTTGGAGTCGGATCCATGTTTTATTTCACGTTGCCTGTATCATGAGCAAACGTATTTTGATTGTTGACGACACCAAGCTCAATCGTGTGCTGGCAATTGCCTTGCTGAAGCGTGATGGTTGGGAATGTACGGAGGCGACTGACGGGAAGGAAGCACTCTCCAAACTGGAAGGTGAACATGGTTATGATGTGGTGCTGCTGGACATCAAAATGCCTGGCATGAGCGGTGAAGATGTCTGTCAGACTTTGCGCGCCACCGCTGGAACGGCCAAGCTGCCTTTGATAGCCTATACCGCGCATGCACTCGAAGAAGAACGGGAAAGTTTTATGTTAATGGGTTTTAATGCGGTGCTGATCAAGCCGATATGTTATAACTCCCTCAAGGCTGCCTTGAACGACGTGCTTGCAGTGCATTGATCCGGACTTCTGCTTTAACGTGAAACTCGCGCAGCGATCGTACTCTCGGCTACGCCCCCCTCGCTGCGCTCTCCCCGCTTGCGGGAGAGACCCCTGTCGCAAATTCCCCGACCGAATTGTGCCCTATGAACCTTGCCGTAGGGTGCGCTTGCGCACCATTTTGGAGTAAGCGCACCAAG
>CAIRBC010000531.1 GCA_903876685.1 uncultured Nitrosomonadales bacterium
GCCACCCCTGATGATGAAACTCATCATGCCCGTTTCCCTGATGAACCCACTAGCCACTCCACTAGGTTGCCAAAAGACAGCAACCAAGTGGCTGGTTATCACCCCATCCCATCTCCCGCAAGCGGGCGAGGGAGAGTACGATCGCTGCGCGAGTTTCACGTTAACCCGGCCTATGGATAATGCTATGTAATTTCGAAATTAAACAATGGATTATAGCTGTTAAACAACCCGAATATATTTTGGAGACTGATATGAGTAACACCCTTGATGTTTTGCTGTCCCACCGCAGTTACCGTGACTATAGCGACCAAGCGGTTAGTGAGGCCGATCTTGATGCTATTGTTGCTGCCGCTCAGCGTGCGCCAAGTTCGATCAATGCACAGCATACTTCAGTCGTGATCGTGCGCGATGCCGTTCGACGTGCCCGTATTGCCGAGATTGCCGGTGGACAACCCTGGATAGCTAAAGCACCTCTATTCATCTGTGTCGTGATGGATTTTGCTAAAACAAACGCAGCGCTGCAACTATCGGGTACTACTCAGGTGATACATGAAAGCCTTGAAGGTTTTGCGGCGGGAGCAGTCGACGCTGGTATTGTGCTGGCGACGATGATGGTAGCCGCACGAGGATTGGGTCTGGGTACGGTACCGATTGGTGGAATTCGCCGTGATTCACAGGCGATGATAGAGTTGTTAGAACTGCCCCGGCTAACTTTCCCTCTAGTCGGGTGCAGTATCGGACATTTTGCAACTGAACCGACCCAGAAACCGCGACTGCCTCTGGATACTTTTCGACACGATGAAAAATGGCATGGAGTGCCTGAGGTGGCAACTATCAAAGCCTACGATGAGGAATTGCTTCGATATTGGAAAAGCATAGGCCGTGCTGATGGTCTGCCATGGTCACAAAATACGGCTAGCCCATATAGCAAAGTATATTATCGAGATACTAAACTGGTTGCAGCAAGGCAAGGATTCGTGGTTGATAAATAAGTGATTACCCTCAACTTTACAGGCATTTCAGGCAGCAAGGATGAAATAACATGAATCCTGGGTATCGTTTAGCTTTGACTGGCTAGCCAAGCCTGTCCCAGGCTCAGGCCGCCATCATTGGGTGGTGCCAGTTGAGCCTGATAAATGGTGGCACCCATGACCTCAAGACGGCTTGCCAATTCCTGGCTGAGCAGGCGGTTCAGAAAGCAGCCACCCGCAAAAACCACTTTGTTCAAGCCAGTATTTTTCATCTCCGTTGCAACCCATTCGGCCAGACCCATGCTCAGAGTGCTATGAAAGAGTGCAGTACCCTGGATAGCATCGCGTGTTTCATTGAGCCTGCCCAGCAAGGGTAGAAAGTTCAGGACCCCGTTCTCCAGGCAAAAGCCGTCAATCATCGGTAGTGTATGGTTTTTTGCCATCCCTTCCAGCAGCATGGCGGCCTGTCCTTCGAAGGCCGCTACTTCGCAGATTCCCAGTAAGCCGGCTGCGGCATCAAACAAACGACCGCAACTGGAGGTGGTTGGACTGTTGATGTTTCTTTCCAGCATCTGCTGCACTGCGCTGGCAGCGGGATGTGCGAACCTGGTTTCGATTTCCCTGCTTCGACCCAGTGCGTGTAATGCAGATGCGGCCATGCGCCAGGGTTCGCGCGCCGCCCGATCGCCACCCGGCAGCGCCAATTCGTATAGATGTCCAAGTCGCTCACAGGACATCCCGTCCACTCGTAATAGTTCACCGCCCCAACTTTTGCCATCACTGCCCAGGCCGATTCCATCCAGCGCGATCCCCAATACGGGTTCACACAGTCCATGTTCGGCCATTATCGCCGCGACATGGGCATGATGATGCTGCACGGCATACACGGGAATTCCCTGTTGTCGGGCGAATTCTGCGGCATAACGGCTACTGTAAAAATCCGGATGCAGATCGTGGACAACCATCTCGGGCACTATTTCGAGCACCTTCAGCAAATGTTGCGCCGTTTCTTCAAGACTACGGCAGGTCAGCGCATTATCCAGATCGCCGATATGCTGAGATAGAAACGCCTCGTTGCCGCGCGTCAAACATAGGGTGTTCTTGTACCAACCACCGCAGGCCAGCACCTGTCTCCCGGCTTTTGCCAGTTTGATGGCGCGAGGCGTATAGCCGCGAGCGCGACGGATAAATTGAATCTGCGGGGTATTTTCAGTAGCCACATTTCTCAATACGCTGTCGTCACAACGTACCACAATGTCACGATCATGCAGCAAAAAATAATCGGCAATGCTACTCAGGTTGGCTATTGCATGCTGGTTATCGAACAGCAATGGTTCACCACCCGGGTTGGCAGAGGTACAGAGCAATGCCAAGGGCATCGAAGTTTCCAGCCTGGCTGTGGGTCTGCCTGCAGCTTCATGGAACAATAGATAATGCAACGGCGTATAGGGCAGCAATATGCCCAGTTCCTGCATGTCGGTGGCAATGCCGGGCAGTGTCGTCTCGCAGGCTGGCAACTTTCGCAGCAAAACGATAGGCCGTTCGCGAGATTGCAATAATTGTCGTTCGGCGGCGCTGCATTCGGCAAATTGAGCGATAGAAGCGCAATTAGCCAGCATCACTGCAAACGGTTTTGCATCGCGCTGTTTGCGTAGACGTAGCCTTGCTACCGACTTGCTGTTGCGTGCATCGCACATCAGGTGAAAGCCTCCCAGTCCCTTGATGGCTAGAATTCCTCCGGCTAAAATGAGTTGCAGCGTTTTCGCGATTGGGTCATCAACTGAGATAGTAATTCCTTTGGCATCCAGCAACGCAAGCTGCGGGCCGCATACCGGACAGGCATTGGGCTGTGCGTGAAAGCGCCTGTCGAGCGGGTTTTCGTATTCGCTGCGGCATTCCGGGCATAGTGCAAAATTCGCCATGCTGGTGTAAGGCCGGTCGTAGGGCAGTTGCCGGGTGATGGTATAGCGCGGACCACAATGGGTGCAATTAGTAAACGGGTAGCGATACCGACGGTTAGAGGGGTCAAAAATTTCTGAAAGACATTCGTCGCAAATCGCAGCATCAGCGGCTATGCCGGTTTGCGCATGGCCTGCCAGGCTAGCCAGTATGGTGAAGTCTTGCAATGGTGATGCCTGGCCGGGTGTTGCAGTAATCTCATCCACCCGAGCCATGGCAGGCGCTTCTTTGCCGAGTCTAAGCAAAAAAGTGTCCAGTGCCGGTTGACTGCCTTGGGCCAGGATTTCAACGCCGTCTGCATCGTTGCGCACCCATCCGCACAGCACCAGGTCGATCGCCAGACGGTAGACAAAGGGTCGGAATCCCACCCCCTGTACGATGCCTTTAACCCTTATGCGCAGGGTATTGCCGGAGGGATCGAATTCCGCGCTACCCATCATCAGGCTTTCAGCCTGCAGCAGTCATGCCCGCCCTAATCCATGTCTGCCACTCTGCCATCCCTTCCCCGCTCACGGCAGAAGTCAGCATGATGCGAATTTTCGGGTTAACCCGGCGTGCATATTCCATGGCAAGCGGGACGTTGTAGTTGAGATAGGGCAGTAGATCGACCTTGTTGAGCAGCATCAAATCAGCGGCGGCGAACATATCCGGGTATTTTAGAGGTTTGTCTTCGCCTTCAGTCACCGACAGAATGGCCACTTTGTGTGCCTCGCCCAGATCGAAAGCTGCCGGACAAACCAGATTGCCGACATTTTCGATCAGCAGCAGACCTCCTTCTGCCAGGTCCAGCTTTTCCAGCGCGTGTCCGACCATATGGGCATCCAGGTGACAGCCTTTGCCGGTATTGACCTGTACCGCAGCCACCCCGGTGGCACGTATCCGATCCGCATCCAGGCTGGTTTGCTGATCGCCTTCGATGACCGCAATTTTTGCCGTATCTTCGAGCATCGCAATGATGCGCGTCAGCAGCGTAGTCTTGCCCGAACCGGGACTGGAGACCAGATTAAGCGCAAAAATGCCGCGTTTCAGGAAGTTGCTGCGGTTAGCAGCCGCATACTGGTTGTTTTTGGAGAGGATATCCTGTTCAACCTGAACCATGCGACGTTCGCTCATTCCCGGCGCATGAGCACCTGAATGCTTGATGCCAAAACCGGTACGCGCGGGCTTTTGCTGCGGATGGGTATGCGGATGTTCGTGGGAGTGCTCGTGAGGATGATCGTGGGTATGCGCCATGCCATCGATTTTGCTTTCACCCTGGCCGCAGCCGCAAACTGTACACATATGCTTTTCCTTTCGACTTCAGTTAATCCGTCTGATCATGCTTCAAGCGACTCCAACACGAGCGTGAATTATAGCCGAGCCTACGATCAGGGTTCTGTAAACAATATTACATAATTTTCACCATGCTCATTATAATTGTGCGCGAGTCTCGTTCTGGCTAGAAAAATATTATACTTATGCTAACAAAATTCCTGAATGCTGCAACCTTCATTGTCGGCGGCGATGCATTATTAACCGGTGATCAAACAGCAACTTATTGTACCGATAAGCGTGGTCGGTATACTGGCCATGCGCTGGCAGTGGTCTTTCCCTCAAACACACAGCAGGTTTCAGAGCTGGTGAAATTGTGCGCCGAACATAAAATTGCCATCGTACCGCAAGGCGGCAATACCAGTTTGTGCGGTGGGAGCGTACCGCTGACCGAAGGCGGCGGGCAACTGGTGTTGAATCTGTCGCATATGCAGCGCATTCTGGCGGTCGATCCGGTTAATTACACCATGACCGTCGAAGCCGGTTGTACACTGGCTAATGTACGGCTGGCTGCTGAACAGCATAATCGTCTTTTCCCGCTGGAGTTGTCGGCAATCCTGAATCATTGTGAAATTGGCGGAAATCTTTCGACGAATGCGGGTGGCAATGGGGTGTTACGTTACGGTAATACGCGTGATCTGGTGCTGGGTCTGGAAGTGGTGCTGCCGGATGGTCGCATCTGGAACGGCTTGAAGAGTCTGCGCAAGGATAATTCCGGCTATGATTTGAAAAACCTGTTCATCGGTGCCGAAGGTACACTCGGCATCATTACCACTGCGGTGCTGAAATTATTTCCGCGCACACTAACCAATGCGACTGCCTGTGTTGCAATTAACGATCCTGAAACAGGGGTGCGCTTGTTGGCGCATATCCGCGCCATTTGCGGAGATAATTTGAGCGCTTTTGAGATTGTTTCGCGTAGTTGCATGGAAGTGGTACTCAAATATGTAGCGGGAACCAAGGAACTCTTTGCCAGTAAATATGCTTATTATCTACTGATTCAGGCCAGTGATGTGCTGCAACGACCGGTGGATACCATTTTAAACAGTGCCATCGAGAGTTTCGGCTGCGGTATTCAAGAATTTTCCGTTACCGCAGCTCCCGATGTTGCGGAAAATTGGTGGAAGTTGCGTTTGAATATCAGCGATGCGCAAAAATCTGAAGGCATCAGTATCAAACATGATATTTCGGTACCGGTGAGCCGGGTGGCAGAATTTATCGCACGCGCAGATGCGATCCTGCAAGCGGCCTTTCCAGGAGTCCGTATCCTGGCCTTCGGGCATATGGGAGATGGCAATATCCACTATAACGCCTCGATGCCAGAGCCAGGGCATAATAAAACGTTTATCGCACAACATGAGGGTGAGGTAAACACACTAGTCTATGAAGTGGTGCGCGATATGCAAGGCAGTATCAGTGCTGAACACGGTTTGGGTCAACTCAAGCGTGAAACAATCAAAGCCTATAAAGACCCTTTGTCGCTGGAATTAATGCAAGCCATCAAGCAGGTGTTTGATCCGTATGGCTTGATGAATCCGGGTAAAGTGCTATAACAGCCAGCCTCCAGGAAACCTTATAGCGCGTTATCATTTTTTTATAGCATTAAACGGCTAAATCAACCATAATTTAACTCTAGATCGTAGATCTCATCTCGATTCAGGTTGTGACAAGCTCAAATTCATGGCAGGAATCTCGTTTATTTACAGAGGCTACCGGCTGGGGATTTTTTGAATGGAACACTTGAAGTCGGCAACTTGCTTAAGCTGTAACTAAAAATAATGAATAAAAAATTTATTGGCGATAAATTGAGGGCATCACTGAGCAATCTGAACTCGCTTCCCGCTATGCCGGCCATTGCTCAGAAATTGCTGGCTTTGCCACTGAATACCGAGGAGGGCGAAGCGCAGTTGCTCAAGTTGATTGAACAGGATCTGCAACTATTTGCCAGAATTATTGGTCTGGCCAATGCCTCCTCAATGGGGGTGGGTCGCAAGGTAACCGGCATCCAGGATGCGGCGCAACTGCTCGGCATGAAGCGCATGAAATCAGTCGCCATAGGCATTGCAACCATGTCGCAAATGGTTAACAACCCGGCTGGCAAACATTTTGACCCGCATGACCTGTGGACGCATTGCATGTCTATTGCGCTGGTAATGAATACGATTGCTCAGGTGATGCCCAGGCAGATACGTCCGGATGATAATCAGATTTTTCTTGCCGGGTTGCTGCACGATATAGGCCTGATGGCCTTGCACTACCTCGATCCGGATACCAGTGACGAACTGCATCGCCAGTTGCGTTTGCAGCCAAAAACGTCAATAACCCAGATCGAACTGGATCTGCTTGGCATGACGCATGGTGATATCGGTGCTCTGTTGGTTAAGCAATGGCATCTACCCGAGGAAATCATCGAGGTGGTCAAGCTGCATCATGCACTAGACATCGCCTCTGTGTCTCGCAACAATCCTTTGATCAGGATCGCCAATATTGCCGAAAAGCTGGTGCCGGATTTTGGTATTGCTGAACATACCATTGAGCCTGTCGAAGATGGCGAGTGGGCTGAATTATGTATCGACCGCTATCGGGCAGTAGAAATCTCGGAATTGGCTAACGAACTGGCGATTCAGATAGTACAGTTGCCTGAAGCCCCGCGTTTTGTCGAGCCTGTTAGCCAGGATCAGCAAGCTGTAACGACGGTTTCTACAGCTCCGGTTGCGACGGGTTCATCAGCAAACATGCCTTCAGACCCTGTTAGGTCGCCTTTTCCATTCAAGTGGTTATTCGAGTGGCTACGCAGGCTGTTCAGCAGGCGATCACCCTGACGGCTTTCGCTAAAGACCAGGATATAAGTCCAGCATGCTTGCCAGGTGCAAACATCGGGTTATGGCGAAAAGAAACCCGCCTAACCCGACCTACAGTTAATGCCATGTAATTAAGCAATTAATCACTAGAACGGTGCCTCGCTGACTAGTGATAGCGTTTCTGCGGAGTAGGGATGGGAGAAGCTTAGCGCGCTGGCATGCAGAAGCAAACGCTGTTTTGGGTACTCTGCTCCGTACAAGGCGTCTCCTATGATCGGATGGCCGATCGCTGCCATGTGTACACGCAACTGATGGGTTCGTCCGGTGACGGGCATCAGTTCCAGGCGGGTTGTATCGGTGCTGGCTTCATAAGCCAGCACACGATAGCGCGTCAGCGAGCTTTTGCCGGTTTCGAGATCCACCTTTTGTCTGGGCCGGTTTGGCCAGTCGCGATTCAATGGCAGATCAATCTCGCCCTGGGGATTCTTGAGGCAACCTGAAACTATCGCCAGGTAGCGTTTGACAACCTGCCTTTGACTAAATAAACAGCTTAGTTGGCGCTGCATGGTCGCACCGCGTGCAAAAAGCAACAAGCCGGAAGTTGCCATATCCAGACGATGCACGATCAGCGCATCCGCAAACCCGGCCTGCACCCGACTGGCCGCACAGTCCTGCTTGTCAGCGCCGCGTCCGGGAACGGCAAGCAGACCTGCGGGTTTGTTCAGCACAAGCAGAAACTCATCCTTATAGATCAGGTCGAGGTCGATTCGAATTTCCTTATATCATTGATGAAACATTTTAAGCAGGCATCGTCCTGTCAGTGAGCATTGGAAGAACTAGCTCTGGTGTTATACTAGCCGAAGTTAAACCACACCCGCGAGGATACTATGAAACGTTTTTTGATGTTATTGTTGATTACACTCACCAGCTTGAGCTTGTTTGCCATGTCAGCAGAGGCCAAACGTTTTGGCGGGGGTGGCAGTATCGGAAAACAGCGGAGCATGGCACCGCAACCCGCGCCCAAGGCTCCTTCAGCAGCGCCAGCTCCTGCACCTGCACCCGTGGCAGCGCCTGCACCGGCCGGTAACCGCTGGTTAGGTCCTCTGGCCGGATTGGCAATAGGTGCCGGTTTAGGCGCAATGTTTGCTGGCGGTGGTCTGGGTGGTCTGGGCAGTGCACTGGGCGGTATCCTGTTGGCTTTGGCTGCAGCAGCGCTGGTGATGTTCCTGATTGCAAAACTCCGTAAGCCTCAGCCTCAAGTGGCGATGCAATATGCCGGTGCGGGTGCGCCATATCAGCAGCAACCGCAACCGCTGACGGGAGGAGGAGCACCCGAAAAAAATATTCCATCAGATTTTCCAGTAGAAAGTTTTCTGCGTAGCGCCAAGATCTCTTTTATCCGTTTACAGGCGGCGAATGACCGTAAGGATTTGAACGATATTCGCGAATATACCACCCCGGAAATGCTGGCAGAAATTACCGTGCAGTTGCAGGAGCGGGGCGATGTGCCGCAAACCACTGAAGTGCTGACGATTAATGGCGAATTGCTGGAGGTTGTTGAAACGGGTGGTATCGCGATTGCCAGCGTGCGTTTTACGGGTCAGTTGCGCGAAAACAACGGTGTCGCTGAAACGGTAGACGAAATCTGGCATGTGCAAAAAAATCTGCACGACGACAAGTCAGTCTGGCTGCTCGCTGGAATTCAGCAGAGCGCTTGAGCTTGAACCTGACGCGTGACGATTAAGATGCTGCGCTTACTGCGGATATTCAAAATCTTGGTAGTGGTGTTGCGTTTCGGTCTGGATGAATTCCTGCTGGCACCAGGACAGGTGCATTGGCTGCAAGCACCGCTGAATGCTTTGTTATTCATGCGAGATGTTTCCAGGCCGCGTGCACTCAGGTTGCGCCTGGCGCTGGAAAATCTCGGGCCGATATTTGTTAAATTCGGGCAGATGCTTTCCACCCGGCGCGATTTGATGCCCGCTGATATTGCCGATGAACTTGCCCGGTTGCAAGATCAGGTTCCGCCATTTTCATCGGCTAAGGCGGTGGCCATACTCGAAGCGACCTATCGCAAGCCGCTAGACCAGGTCTTCACTAGTTTTGAGCAAATTCCAGTTGCCAGTGCCTCGGTAGCGCAAGTCCATTTTGCGATGTTGCCGGACGGTCGCGATGCGGCGGTGAAAATCTTGCGGCCTGGTATTGCACCTATCATTGCGCACGACATTGCGCTGCTGAAAATCTGTGCAGACCTGATGGAAAGGTGGTGGGTTGATGGCAGGCGCCTGAGACCGACGGCGGTGGTCGTCGAATTTGAAAAAATCTTGCGTGATGAATTGGATTTAATGCGCGAATCGGCCAATGCCAGCCAGCTCAAACGAAATTTTGCCAATTCACCATTGCTGCTGGTGCCTGAAGTTTATTGGGATTATTGCACCACCGAGGTAATGGTAATGCAGCGCATGTATGGTATGCCGGTTAGTCAGGTCAGTGTGCTAAGAGAGGCTGGCATCAACATCGCAAAGCTGGCTGAACACGGCGTAGAAATTTTTTATTCCCAGGTGTTTCGTGATGGATTCTTTCATGCCGATATGCATCCGGGAAATGTACAGGTGGCGCCTGACGGGCGTTATATCGCGCTGGATTTCGGTATCATGGGCACCCTGACCGATATGGATAAACATTATCTCGCGCAAAATTTCATTGCTTTCTTCCGGCGCGATTACAAGCGTGTGGCACAGGTGCATATCGAATGTGGCTGGGCACCCGCCGATACCCGTGTCGATGAACTGGAATCTGCGATACGCGCGGTCTGTGAGCCGATTTTCGATAGACCGTTGCGCGAAGTCTCGTTTGGTCGCGTGTTGTTGCGACTGTTTCAGACCTCACGCCGCTTCGGTATCGAAGTTCAGCCGCAACTGGTGCTGCTGCAAAAAACCCTGCTCAATGTTGAGGGGCTGGGCTTGCAGCTTGATCCTGAACTGGATTTATGGAAAACCGCAAAACCCTGGCTTGAAAGCTGGATGAATGAGCAGGTCGGCTGGCGTGGATTTATCAGGGCATTGCGCGCAGAAGCACCTAATTATTCAACCTTGCTGCCGCAATTGCCGAGGGTGCTACACCGTTACTTGTCACAGACTGTCTCGACGCAGAATGAAGTATTGCTGAACAAGCTACTTAAACAGCAGCAGCGTAATAGCACCTTGTTATACATGATCTTTTTTATATTGATCCTGATGCTGGTTGTCGGTTTGTTGACTCCAGCGTGAGTGATCAGGTGAAAAATTTTAAATTTCAGACACCGATTTATCACATAAAAAAACCACTATCCCAAAGTTCCTGAGTCAGTGCCTTGTAGTCCACAGCACCCGGGCTTTGCGGTGCGAACTCGAATACATCCATGTTGTGCATCGGGCTGGTTGCCAGGGCGACGGTTTCGGTGATGCGTGTTTCGCAGACCAGATCACCATAGCGCTCCTTGAGTTTGTCATAGATATCATAAGCCAGCTTGCGTCTGGAATCGAAGCGCGTCACTACCACACGTCGTTCAAACTTGCGGTTAAGCCTGCCCTCCAGCACGTTGAGTGCGCTATCCAGGCGATGTACGCCCTGCAAAGAAAGAAAATCCGCTGAAACTGGAATCAGCACCCGGTCGGTCGCAAGCAGCGCATTCAGGGTTAATACGCCCAGCATCGGACAACAGTCGATCATGATAGGCGCACCGGTCAGAATCAGTTCTGTGCTTAGTCCTTTGCGCAGCAGCGTTGCAGCCTTGGGATCGCTGCCAAACATCGCATCAATTTTGGCAAGTTCCAGTGTAGCCGGAATAATTTGCCAGCCGCTCGGTGTTTCCTGCAACAGCTTGGCAAGCGGTGTCTGGTGCTTGAAGAACGCTGCCATTCCGCCATTCGGCATGACTTTTGTCACGCCGCTGGACAAGGTCAGATGCCCCTGCGGATCCAGATCTAGCGCAATAGGAGATTGCTTGGCGATGTTCAACGCGGCAGTCACATTCAGGCAGGTAGTGGTTTTGCCGACGCCGCCTTTTTGATTGAATACGGCGATAACCGCCATGTTTTACCCCAGATTGATGATGACTATTCGACAGTAACCGATTTGGCCAAATTCCTAGGCTTGTCCACATCGGTGCCCTTTTGCAAGGCTACATAATATGCCAGTAATTGCAAGGGAATGGTGTGAAGAATAGGGCTTAAATACCCTGCGTGTTCGGGCATTTGCATGATGTGTATGCCATCAACCTCATGAATATGCGTATCTGCATCGGCAAATACATAAAGTTCGCCGCCGCGAGCGCGGACTTCCTGAAGATTGGATTTCAGCTTTTCCAGCAGCGCGTCATTGGGTGCAATCGAAATCACCGGCATATCCTTATCTACCAGCGCCAGCGGTCCATGCTTCAATTCTCCGGCTGGATAGGCTTCGGCGTGGATATAGGATATTTCCTTGAGCTTCAGCGCCCCTTCCATGGCAATCGGATAGTGCAGTCCGCGTCCTAGAAACAGCGCATGCTGCTTATCTGCAAATTGTGTGGCAAGCGTTGCGATAAGCGGTTCCAGATCCAATACTTTTTGCGCAGCAGCCGGCAAATGACGTAGTTCCTGCAAATATTGTTGCTCCTGCCGCACGCTCAGACGGTCGCGTGATTTCGCCAGCACTAGCGTCAGCAGAAACAGCGCGGCGAGTTGCGTGGTAAACGCCTTGGTCGAAGCCACGCCAATTTCGGGTCCGGCTCGGGTCAAGAGACGTAATTTAGACAGCCGAACCAGCGCACTTTCCGGTACATTGCAAATCGCCAGTGTATGTGGCTGCCCAAGTGCCTTGGCATGATTCAAGGCAGCCTGAGTATCGGCGGTCTCACCTGATTGCGAGATCACCACAATCAGTTGTTTGGGATTGGGTACGCTGCTGCGATAACGGTATTCGCTGGCGACTTCTACATTACAGCGTATGCCGGCGAGATCTTCTAGCCAGTAACGCGCCACCAGTCCTGCATGGTAGCTGGTTCCACAAGCCAAGATCAGTATGCTGTCTATGTCTGCAAAAGTGGCAGCGGCTTCCGCGCCAAAGATACCCGGCACCAGAGACTGGCTGTTGCACACCGATTCCAGGGTGTTAGCCAAGGCCTGCGGCTGTTCATGGATTTCCTTCTGCATATAATGCTGGTACAGACCCAGTTCCACACTTTCGTTGGAAAGCTCACTGGTTTGAACTGCGCGTTCGACCTGATTACCTTGTTTGTCGTAAATCTGATAAGCCTGATGTGTCAGTTCGACGACATCACCTTCTTCCAGATAGACTATCTGGCGTGTGACTTGCAATAGCGCGGATACATCAGAGGCAATGAAGTTTTCTGCGACACCCACACCCAGCAGCAACGGACTGCCGCGTCTTGCGCAAATGATCTGGTCAGGGCAGTCTGAGGCGATTACGCCGATTGCATAGGCACCTACCAGTTCGGCGAGTGCGGCTCGGGTTGCGACCAGTAATGAATTTCCGCGCGCGTAATGACGATGAATCAGGTGGGCGATTACTTCGGTATCGGTGTCCGAGCTGAACGGGTATCCCGCTGCGGTCAGCGTACTGCGTAATACCTCATAATTCTCGATAATGCCGTTATGCACCACCGCAATCTGACCCTTGCTGACATGTGGATGAGCGTTGCGTTCGCTGGGTATGCCGTGGGTCGCCCAGCGGGTATGTGCGATGCCGGTATAGCCAGTGGTCGTAGCACTTCTTTCAGTCAAATCAGCAACCCGCCCGGTGCTGCGCACCCGGGTCAGATGTCCGTCATCGACCACGACCAGACCTGCGGAATCGTAACCGCGATATTCGAGCCTTTTCAATCCTTCCAGTAAAATGGGCACCACATTGCGCAGCGCTACTGCTCCTACAATCCCGCACATATTTATCCCTTAACCGGTCGTTTCCAACCTGGAATGCTAACTTGTTTGCTCCGCGACAAACTCAGTTGGTCTGGCGGCGTATTTTGAGTGATAGTCGAGCCAGCCCCGATGGTTGTCCCTTTGCCTATGGTGACCGGCGCAACCAGTTGCGTATCCGAACCAATGAATACATCATCCTCGATAATGGTGCGATACTTGTTTACGCCATCGTAATTGCAGGTGATCATGCCGGCGCCCACGTTGACGCGACTGCCGATGCTGCAATCGCCGATATAGCTGAGATGGTTCGCCTTGCTATTTTCGGCGATTTCACTATTCTTGATTTCGACAAAATTACCGATATGTACCTGCTGATGCAGCTTGCTGCCGGGACGTAAGCGCGCATAAGGACCGATTTTGCAATCTGCACCCAGGGTGCTGCTGTCTATCAGACTGTAAGGTTCAATTTTACAGCCCTCCGCGATGTACGCGTCCTTGATGATGCAGTAAGCGCCGACCTGTACGTTATTGCCTAATTGCACCTTGCCGGAAAAAATGCAC
>CAIRBC010000532.1 GCA_903876685.1 uncultured Nitrosomonadales bacterium
CACTAGCCACTCCACTAGCTTGCCAAAAGACAGCAACCAAGTGGCTGGTTATCACCCCATCCCTACCCATGAACCTTCATTTCGTAGGGTGCGCTTGCGCACCAATTTCATCGACCCTAGCCAGTAACCTTCGCCCTCTCCCCAGCCCTCCCCCTTCGGGGGAGGGAGCGGTTTGGCTTGGTGCGCTTACTCCAAAATGGTGCTCAAGCGCACCCTACGGCAAGGTTCATAGGGCATAATTCGGTCGGGGAATTTGCGACAGGGGTCTCTCCCGCAAGCGGGGAGAGCGCAGCGAGAGGGGCGTAGCCGGGAGTATGTCGCTGCACGAGTTTCACGTTAAATCCGCTTGATTAAGTTGAGTGATAGGTGCTTTAGTGCTAGAATGCGCCCGCTTTGGAATAGACCGAAGCTAATTTTCCCGTTCGCACAAGTTGGGGTGCTCATTTAAATGAATGAGTCAGGCTGGCGGACGGTAGACTATAACCCTTAACAATTGGAGTATTCATGGCTGTAACAATGCGTCAAATGCTGGAGGCTGGAGTTCATTTCGGCCATCAAACACGTTTCTGGAATCCCAAGATGGCACCTTACATCTTCGGCCATCGTAACAAGATTCACATTATCAATCTGGAAAAAACAGTCACCCTGTTCGCCGAAGCAGAAGCTTTCGTGCGCAAGTTGTCCGCTAAGAAAGGCACTATTCTGTTTGTCGCGACCAAGCGTCAGGCGCGTGACATCCTTCAGGAAGAAGCAGTACGCGCGGGTTCACCGTTCGTCAATCATCGCTGGCTGGGCGGTATGCTGACCAATTACAAGACCGTACAGCAATCGATCAAGCGTTTGCGTGATCTTGAATTGATGACGCTGGACGGCACCAATGAAAAAATTTCCAAGAAAGAAGCGCTGATGATGAAGCGCGAACTGGAAAAACTGGATCGTAGCCTGGGTGGCATCAAGGATATGCCGGGACTGCCTACCGCCTTGTTTGTCATTGACGTGGGCTACCAGAAGGGCGCTATTGTCGAAGCACAAAAGCTGGGCATCCCGGTAATCGGCATCGTCGATACCAACAACTCCCCGTTGGGTGTGGATTACATCATTCCCGGTAATGATGACTCCACTCAGGCGATACGCCTGTATGCTCGTGGCATCGCCGATGCGGTGCTGGAAGGTCGTGCACAGGCGCTGAACGAATTGGTAGAGCAGGTAGCAGCGGCTGAAGAACAACCGGTTGCCTAAGCTTATACAAGGCGCATAAAGGGGCGCGAGCCCCTTTTTTTTACAAGTTTTTTACGGAGTTTGATAATGGTGGATATTACCGCAAGTATGGTCAAGGAACTGCGCGAAGCGACGGGTCTGGGCATGATGGAATGCAAAAAAGCATTGGTTGAAGCAAATGGTGATTTCAAAGCAGCTGAAGAGCAAATGCGCATCAAGAGTGGTGCGAAGGCCAGCAAGGCATCCTCACGGGTGACCGCAGAAGGTATTGTTGTTGCGTATTTGACACCGGATACCAAGACCGGCGTGCTGGTGGAAGTGAATTGCGAAACTGACTTTGTGGCCAAAAATGATGATTTCAAGGCGTTTGCCAAAAATGTAGCGGAAACCGTGGCAAAGCATAATCCTGCTGATGTGGCCGCTTTGTCGGAGATCGCCATTAGTAATGGCTCGGCCAGCGTGGAAGAAACCCGTAAGACGCTGGTGATGAAGCTCGGCGAAAACATGTCTGTGCGCCGTTTCGAGTGTTACGCAAATGTTGCCGGCAAGCTGTCTAGTTATCTGCACGGCAGTAAAATTGGCGTGCTGCTGGAGTTTACCGGTGGAGACGAAACGCTGGGTCGCGATCTTGCGATGCATATTGCAGCCTCCAAGCCCAAGTCCCTAGATGCTTCGGGTGTCAATCCTGATGAAATCGCAACCGAACGGCGTATCGCCATCGAAAAGGCTCGCGAAGGCGGCAAGCCGGATGCGATGCTGGAAAAAATTGCAGAAGGATCGGTGCAGAAGTTTCTCAAGGAAGTCACCTTGCTGGGTCAGGTATTCGTCAAGGCTGAAGATGGTAAACAAACCATCGAGCAATTGCTGAAGAGCAAGGCTGCCAAGGTGGTTGCTTTCAAGATGTTCGTGGTGGGTGAGGGCATTGAGAAAAAGGTTGAAGATTATGCGGCGGAAGTAGCAGCCGCAGCTGCAGCTGCACAGGGTTAAGCGACATGAAACCGGCCTATAAACGCATATTACTCAAGCTCTCAGGGGAAGCCCTGATGGGGGATGACAGCTATGGTATCAATCGTGAGGTGATCACGCGTATCGTTGCTGAGATTGCGGAAGTGGTCGGGATGGGTGTCGAAGTGGCGATCGTGATCGGTGGCGGCAATATTTTTCGCGGCGTAGCGCCTGCCGCTGCCGGGATGGATCGTGCGACCGCCGATTACATGGGTATGCTTGCGACGGTAATGAACTCCATGGCCTTGCAGGATGCGATGAAACAGGCGGGTCTCGATTGTCGCGTGCAATCCGCGTTGAGTCTGGAACAGGTCGCCGAGCCTTTCATTAGGGGCAAGGCATTGCGCTACTTGGAAGACGGTAAAGTGGTGATATTTGCGGCCGGTATCGGTAGCCCTTTCTTCACCACCGACACGGCTGCCGCCTTGAGGGGGGTCGAAATGTCGGCTGACGTGGTGATCAAGGCGACCAAGGTAGATGGCGTTTATACCGCCGACCCCAAGAAGGATCCCACAGCCGTGCGTTATCAAAGCCTGAGTTTCGATGAGGCAATCAGCAAGAATCTAAAAGTGATGGATGCGACGGCGCTGACCCTGTGCCGGGATCAGAAGTTGCCGATCATCGTATTCAGCATTTTCAAGACCGGCGCGTTGAAGCGCGTGGTGTTGGGTGAAGGTGAGGGCACACTGGTACATATTGATTAAAGAGGCAAACCATGATTACTGAAATCAAAAAAACCACCGAACAAAAGATGCAAAAGTCGCTGGAAGCGCTGAAGGCGGATCTGGGTAAGGTGCGCACCGGACGGGCGCATACCGGCCTGCTGGATCACCTGATGGTGGATTATTACGGCAATCCTACCCTGATTAGCCAGGTTGCCAATATCACGCTGATCGATGCGCGTACCATCGGCGTTCAGCCCTGGGAAAAGAAAATGATTGGTGCGGTGGAACGTGCGATACGCGATTCCGATCTGGGACTGAATCCCTCGACTAATGGCGAGATCATCCGCGTGCCGATGCCGATGCTGACCGAAGAACGTCGGCGCGATCTGATCAAGGTGATCAAGGCAGAGGGGGAAAATGCCCGTATCGCGGTGCGTAATATACGACGTGATGCCAATAATACCCTGAAAGATGCACTCAAGAAGAAAGAATTGGCGGAAGATATTGAACGGCGGTTACAGGATGAAATTCAAAAACTGACCGACCGTTTTATCGCCGAAATCGAAAAGGCGCTGGCCGCCAAAGAAATCGATCTGATGGCCGTCTGAGAAGCAGAAATCAGGAATAAATACTGATCCCTGATTCCTGATTCCTGATTCCTGATCCCTGACCTATGCCCTTATTTCAAAGCTCAACTCTGATCACACCGGATGTACCTGCGGTTCCTCGTCATATCGCGATCATCATGGATGGCAATGGACGCTGGGCAAAAAATTATTTCATGCCGAGGGTGATGGGTCACCAGCGTGGTGTGGAAGCGTTACGCGAGACAGTGCGTACCTGTAGAGATCTGGGCGTGGCTTATCTGACTGTATTCGCCTTCAGTAGCGAAAACTGGCGGCGTCCTGCTGAGGAAGTTACCTTTCTGATGTCGTTGTTCCTGAAAATGCTGGAGCGTGAAGTCGGGAATATGCACCAGAACAATATACGTCTCAAAATTATGGGAGACCGTAGTCGCTTCGATGATAAATTTATTCTGGCGATGCAGCAGGCCGAACAGCTTACTGCCTCAAATACGGGTCTGGTGCTGACCATCGCAGCTAATTATGGGGGGCGCTGGGACATCATGACTGCCATACAAGCCATGTTGAAGGATCAGCCTGCGCTTGCCACTAGTTTTACAGAAGCGGATTTATCTCCTTATCTTTCGCTTAACGATGAACCAGAGCCGGATCTGTTAATACGCACCGGTGGCGAGCAGCGCATCAGCAATTTCATGTTATGGCAATTGGCTTATACAGAACTGTATTTTACCGATACCTTGTGGCCCGCCTTCGGTCGTCGTGATCTGGAGGCAGCCATTGCTTCCTATCAGAAACGCGAACGACGCTTTGGCCGCACCAGTGAACAGTTGCAGGAAGGGAAGCCGCATGCTTAAGGCTCGCTTGATTACCGCTGCTATATTGCTGGTGTTGTTGCTGACGGCATTGTTTGCGCTGCCTAAGTCAGTTTGGGCAGTGCTGGTCGTGTTGATGGTGATGCAGGGTGCCCACGAATGGCAGCGTTTGTCAGGATTTGACCGTGTCAGCGGATATTTTTATCTGGGGTTGACCCTGTTGTTGATTGCCGTTTTATTATTTGTTGAGAGTGGCGGAGCTTTGGCGGTGTATGGTGTATCGGCATTGTTATGGTTGGTGATCGTGCCTTGCTGGCTTGCAAAAGGATGGAAGTTGCGCAATCCACTCTTGTTGGCGTTGGCCGGATGGGCGGTGTTGCTTCCTACCGGTCTGGCGATGCAGGAATTGCGCGCAGTCAGCCCCTGGATGTTGCTGTCGGTGATGGGCTTGGTCTGGGTTGCCGATAGTACCGCCTATTTTGCCGGACGCAAATTTGGTAAAAATAAATTGGCACCCAGCATCAGTCCTGGAAAAACCTGGGAAGGTGTGGCGGGTGCCTTGCTTGGAGTCGGATTCTATGTGTCGTTGCTTTGGATTTATAAGGGTGCAAGCTTGGGCATAGGCTTGCCGATGTTGCTGGTGGCTGGTTGGTTGTGGGTGGGGTTGGCAGTCATCGGTGACCTGTTTGAGTCACTCATCAAACGGCAGGCAGGCGCCAAGGACAGTGGCGCGTTGTTGCCTGGACATGGCGGGTTGCTCGACCGTATCGATGCCTTGACTTCTACTCTGCCGCTTGCCGCAATGGTGCTGCTACTGCAGCATTGGGGTTAAAATATGCAAAATCTGGTGGTATTGGGTTCTACTGGCAGTATCGGCGGCAGCACTCTGGATGTAGTGTCGCGCCATCCTGATAAATTCAAAATCCTCGCGTTGACTGCTAATACTCAGGTTGAGCTGTTATTTAACCAGTGTCTACAGTTCAAGCCTGGTTATGCCGTGTTGCTGGAGGAAAAATCAGCACAACACTTACGCGAACGACTGGTTTCGGCGGGACAAGATACCGAGGTGTTATGCGGTGCTGCGGCGTTGGCGCAAGTGGCGGCATTGCCGGAAGCGGATACGGTGATGGCAGCCATCGTCGGTGCGGCAGGACTAGTCCCTACCTTGACTGCGGCTAAAGCCGGAAAGAAAATTCTGCTGGCGAACAAGGAGACGCTGGTGATGGCGGGCAATGTGTTCATGGAGGCAATTAGAAGCAGCGGTGCAACACTACTGCCGATAGACAGCGAACACAATGCGATATTTCAGGCGCTACCACCAGGTTATGACGGTGATCTGTCGCGCAGCGGTGTGCGCCGTATTCTACTGACCGCCTCCGGCGGCCCGTTCCGCAATTATTCACCGCAGCAATTGCAACATGTCACGCCTGAGCAGGCCTGTGCGCACCCCAACTGGGTGATGGGGCGCAAGATTTCTGTGGATTCGGCGAGCATGATGAACAAGGGGTTGGAGGTCATCGAGGCACACTGGCTGTTCAATGCCAGCGCCGATTTGATACAGGTGGTGGTACATCCGCAAAGCGTGATTCATTCCCTGGTCGAGTATGTAGATGGCTCGGTGCTGGCGCAATTAGGCAACCCGGATATGCGCACCCCCATCGCTTATGGTCTGGCATACCCCGAACGTATTGCTTCAGGAGTGGCAGCGCTGGATCTGTTCAAGGTGGCGACCATGAATTTCGAGGCGCCCGACCTGATACGCTTTCCTTGTTTGTCGCTCGCCTATCAGGCATTACGCGCCGGTGGCACCGCACCCGCGATACTCAATGCGGCGAATGAAATTGCGGTGGCCGCATTTCTGGATAAACAGATAGCTTTTCTGGCGATACCGCGCCTGATCGAGACCGTGCTGGCAGCACTGCCGGTTGCTACTGTCCGCTGTCTGGAAGATGTTTTGAACGCGGATGCCGAGGCACGCAGCGTCGCCTTGCGGCACTTGAGATGATTACCCTGTTCGCCTTCGCGGGTGCCATTGCGCTGCTGGTGGTGTTCCACGAGTTTGGGCATTATTATATGGCGCGCCGTTGCGGGGTCAGAGTGTTGCGTTTTTCGCTGGGTTTTGGTCGGGTGCTGTATCGCAGGCGCAGCGCCGAGACGGAATGGGTGTTATCTGCCAGTCCGTTAGGGGGCTATGTCAAGATGCTGGACGAGCGCGAAGGGGTAGTGGCAGAAGCCGATCTGCCTTATGCATTTAACCGGCAGCCGGTAGTGAAGCGCATGCTGATTGTGCTGGCCGGGCCGCTCGCCAATTTTCTGCTGGCAATATTGTTATATTGCGCGTTATTTGTTTATGGTGTGCCTGGTCTGAAACCGGTGCTGGCTGAGGCACCTTCGGGAACGGCGGCTTTTAATGCGCAACTGCTGGCAGGAGAAACCATCATTTCTATCAACGAGATAGCTATTCCTAGCTGGCAGGAGTTGCGCTGGACGCTATTGGAGCAGGTGCTGCAGAAAGGCGAAATAAGAATCATCGCGCAAACTGCTGAAGGTTCACAGGTTTTCCATACGTTGAATATCAGTGGCCTGGAAGCAAAGGATCTGGATGGGGACTTTTTGGATAAATTGGGCTTGCATCCTTATCGCCCGCTGATCCGGCCGATCATCGGAAAGATTGCTCCTAACAGCGTGGCGCAGCAGGCAGGATTGCAGGAAGGGGATGTCGTGCTGCAAATCGATGAGCTGGCGGTGCAGCATTGGATGCAAATGGTGGAAGTGGTGCGTGCACATCCTGAGCAAGTGTTGCATCTTTCGCTCAAACGTGGTGGTAATATTATCAGCATTGCCGTGAAGCCGCAGGCAGTGGTTGAAGCCGGCAAGACAGTGGGCAAGATAGGTGCTGCCCCTTTAGTGGATCACGCGGCCTGGCAGGCAATGCAGACGGTGGTTAAATATGCTCCGCTAGCGGCGTTGAGTCATGCCTTGCAGAAAACCTGGGAAACCTCGCTGATCAGCCTGAAAATGCTGGGGAAAATGGTGCTAGGTGAAATTTCCTTAAAAAATCTCTCTGGACCGATCACTATTGCCGATTATGCAGGACAATCTGCGGAAATAGGCGCTGAAGCTTATTTTGGTTTTCTGGCCTTGATCAGTATTAGTCTGGGTGTGCTTAATTTACTGCCTATTCCCTTATTGGATGGGGGGCACTTGCTGTATTATGTCGTAGAAATGCTCAAGGGTAGCCCGGTTTCCGAACTTGCTTGGGAAATTGGCCAAAAAATCGGTATCATGCTGCTCGGGATGCTGATGGTATTCTCAATTTACAATGATATTAATCGCCTAATCTCAGGTTAGAAAATGAACAAAACAAAACTGGCAGGGATGATTTCCCTGCTCTGCATATCACAAGCCTGGGCAATTGAACCTTTCATCGTCAAGGATATACGCATCGAGGGCGCGCAGCGTACTGAAGCCGGCACGGTATTTAGTTATCTGCCCGTCAAGGTCGGCGACACTATGGATGAACCTCAGGCTGCAGTGGCGATTCGCGCCTTGTATGCCACGGGTTTTTTCAAGGATGTGCGTCTGGAAGTAGAGCAGGGCGTGTTGATTGTGCTGGTGAAAGAGCGTCCTTCGATCGCCAGTATCAAGCTTAATGGCATCAAGGACTTTCCCAATGACAAGCTCAAGGAGAGCATGACTCAGGTAGGGTTGGCTGAAGCGCGAATTTTCGACAAGGGTGTATTGGAAAAGGCGGTACAGGAATTGAAACGCCAGTATGTGTCGCATGGAAAATATGCGGTGAATGTTAAAACCACCATTAGTGACCTGGAGCGTAACCGTGTCAGCATCGTATTTGATGTGGTGGAAGGGGATGCCTCCAAAATCAAGCAAATCAATCTGGTCGGTAATCACGCTTACAAGGAAGCCGAGTTGCTGGATATGATGAAGCTTTCTACACCGGACTGGATGAGCTGGTATAGCAAGAATGATCAGTATTCCAAGCAGAAACTGTCGGCCGATATGGAAACCATGCGCTCCTTTTACATGGATAACGGTTATCTGGAATTCAATATCGATTCCACGCAGGTGTCGATTACCCCGGACAAAAAGGATATTTATATCACCCTGAATATCACCGAAGGTGAAAAATATACTATATCCAAGGTGGGCGTTTCCGGCAATACCTTGATTGCCAAGGAAGAGATAGAAAAAATTATTGAAGTGAAAGCGGGTGATACTTTTTCTCGCAAAGCCTTGACCGAAACTACCCGCAAGATCGGTGACCGCCTGGGACAGGAGGGTTATGCGCTGGCCAATGTAAACGCCATCCCTGAACTGGACAAGGAAAAACATCAGGTCGCCTTTAATTTTGTGGTCGATCCAGGACAACGCGTCTATATACGACGGATTAATGTGGTCGGCAACGACAAGACCCGTGATGAGGTAATACGTCGGGAATTCCGTCTGGTGGAAGGTGCCTGGTTCGATATGGAGAAAATCAAGAAATCCAAGCAGCGAGTGGATAAGCTGGATTATTTTTCAGAAGTGGATCTGGAGACACCGCAGGTGCAGGGTACCAATGATCAGATGGATGTGAAAATTGCGGTCAAGGAAAAATCCACCGGCAATATTTCAATAGGTGCCGGCTTTTCTACCAGTGAGAAATTGACCTTGATGGCGGGTGTCACCCAGGCTAACATCTTCGGCAGCGGCAAACATGTTTCTGCACAAATCAATACCAGCAAGGTTAATCAGGTATATTCACTTTCCTTTACCGACCCGTATTTCACCGATGAAGGGGTTAGCAGCGGATTTGATATTTATAAACGCAATACCGATTCTGCCTCAACCGCTGTGACCCAGTTTTCATCGCATACCATAGGCGGAGGCATACGCTTCGGTGTGCCTATAGCAGAAGATATCGGCATCAGTTATGGTATGGCTTTCGAGAGCACCGAGTTGTTTGCGGCTACCGGTTCCAGTCCGCGCCTGCTGCAATACATTAATAATTTTGGCTCCAACACCATGAATCTGATGGGGACGCTAGGTTGGGGCAAGGATACCCGCGACAGTGCAATCAATACTACCCAGGGTACCGTGCAGCGTGCCTTCATGGAAGTGGCGATGCCGGTATTTGATATGCGTTATTACAAATTGAATTACCAGCATCAGTGGTACCATCCGGTAACCAGTGATATTACCCTGTTGTTGAATGGTGAGACCGGTGTGGCGGGTGGTTATGGGGGAAAACCTTTGCCCTTTTTGAAAAATTTCTATGCGGGCGGGGTGGGTTCGGTTAGAGGTTATGATTCTAATTCTCTGGGTCCGCGTGATGTTTATGGTCAGGCACTTGGGGGAACCAGTCGGGTGGTGGCTAATGCGGAATTGTTGTTCCCGGTTCCGGGTGTGAAAGAGAAAGCGGTGCGGCTTTCCGGATTTATTGATTCAGGCGCGGTTTATGGTCCGGGCGATATGCCGGTTAAAGCCGGCATGCGTTATTCTACGGGGGTGGCGCTTACTTGGGTATCACCGATGGGTCCGCTAAAATTCAGCTACGGAGTACCGCTGAACAAGCAGCCTGAAGACAAGGTGCAGAAGTTTCAGTTCAGTATGGGATCGATGTTTTAAATGTGCCAATCCGTGCAAGCTATGGGCATGAAGATCCACTTTAAAAGGAGCGACAGATGAAGATAATCATTAAAGCATGTTTGCTGGCGGGTTTATTTTGCGCGGCAGTCGCGCAGGCTGCCGATTTCAGGGTCGGTGTGGTGGATACCGAACGGGTGTTGCGCGAGTCAGTGCCGGCGGTAAAGGCTGAAAAAAAGATCGAGAAGGAATTTTCCGGACGTGACCTGGAAATCAAAAAAATGATGAAACAGGCGAAAGAACTGCAAACCTTGCTGGAGAAGGATGGCGGTGCCTTGTCAGAAGCGGATCATCGTAACAAGGATCGTGAACTGACCAGCCTGAATGTTAATTTACAGCGTATGCAGCGCGAGTTCCGCGAAGATCTGAATTTGCGCAAGAATGAAGAGTTGGCGATTGTCCTGGAACAGGCAAACAAGGCGATTCAGTCGATAGCCGAAGAGGAGAAATTTGATTTGATCTTACAGGAGGCTGTTTATCGAAATCCCAGAATAGACATCACCGAGCGGGTGATCAAACATCTGGCCGTGGATAAAGCGGCTGCAGGCAAGGACGGCAAATAAGCGCTATTCAATATGGATATTAGCCTGGCTGACATTGCGGGATTGCTTGGCGGGCGCGTGCTGGGAGATGCGCAGGTGCGCATCCGGCAGATCGCGACCCTGGACAAGGCACAAGCTCAGCATATCAGTTTTCTCACTAACAGCAAATATCGTGCGCAGCTTGCCGGTACGCAGGCAGGGGCGGTGATACTCGGGTGTGCGGATGCTGAAGCGACTACTTTGCCGCGTATTATTTCGGATAACCCTTATGCCTATTTTGCCAGGGTGTCCGCTTTGCTCAATCCCTTGCCCGAAGTAACGCCGGGCATCCATGCCAGTGCCAGCATCGGTAGTGGTGCTTTAATTGACGAGACGGCGAGTATCGCGGCGAACGTGGTGATTGGCGAAAATGCCTGTATCGGTGCCCATAGCGTGATTGGCGCTGGTTGCGTTATCGGTGCAAATACTGTCGTGGGCAAAAATGCACTGCTGTATCCGGGTGTGGTGATTTATCATGACTGCGTGATTGGCGACAAGCTGATCGCCCATGCGGGTGTGGTGATAGGTTCGGATGGTTTTGGTTTTGCGAACGAGGCAGGTCAGTGGATAAAAATTCCACAAATCGGTCGGGTGGTGATCGGTAATGATGTCGAGATTGGTGCAAACACCACCATCGACCGGGGGGCACTGGATGATACGGTCATTTCTGACGGGGTGAAGCTGGATAACCAGATACAGGTTGCGCATAACGTGAAAATCGGTGCGCACACCGCTATCGCCGGATGTACCGGGATTGCCGGCAGCACCAGCATCGGCAGCTATTGTCGTATCGGCGGTAGCGCAGGCATACTGGGACATTTGCATATCGCGGATAATGTCGAGATTTCGTCATTTACCCTGATTGGCAAGTCTATTAGAAAATCGGGAAGTTACAGCGGAGTGTTCCCTTTCAGCAGTAACGAAGAGTGGCGCAGGAATGCGGTTCATCTGCGCCATCTGGATGACCTGGCAAAACGCATCAAGGAACTGGAATTGCAGGTTAATGCTTTGAGCAACACCGAATAATCGAAAAGGAAATCAGTATGAGCGTCATCATGGACATCCACGCGATCCTCGAACATCTGCCGCACCGCTATCCATTTTTGCTGGTGGATCGAGTGTTATCCATCGATCCGGATAAGGAAATCGTCGCCTTGAAAAATGTGACCATTAATGAGCCGTTTTTTCCCGGCCATTATCCGCATCATCCGGTCATGCCGGGTGTGTTGATTATCGAGGCGATGGCGCAGGTCGCCGCCTTGTTGTCTTTTAAGTCGATGGGCAGCAAATCCGATGAAAAATCAGTCTATTATTTTGCCGGTATCGATGGCGCGCGCTTCAAGCGGCCGGTGATACCCGGTGATCAACTGATTATCAAGGTTTCGCTATTGCGCAGTATGCGCGGCGTGTTCAAGTTCAAGGCGCGTGCCGAAGTCGAAGGCCAGATGGCTGCCGAAGCGGAATTGATGTGCATGGTCAAACCGGTGGCATGACAGGGGCAATCATGATTCATCCAACCGCGATAGTACACCCGGATGCCCGGCTCGCAGATGATGTCGAGGTCGGCGCTTATACGCTCATCGGCGCAGATGTTTCAATCGGTGCGGGCACCGTGGTAGGTCCGCATGTGGTGATTAACGGACATACCACCATCGGTGCACATAACCGCATTTTCCAATTCTCTTCGCTGGGGGAAATTCCGCAGGATAAAAAATATGCGAATGAACCGACCAAACTGGAAATTGGCGACCATAACACCATTCGCGAGTTCTGCACTTTTAACCTGGGCACCGCACAGGATGTCGGTGTGACGCGGCTGGGCAGTCATAACTGGATCATGGCTTATGTGCATCTGGCGCATGATTGTCAGGTAGGAAATCACACGATTTTTGCCAACAATGCACAACTGGCGGGACACGTGCATATCGGCGATTATGCGATACTTGGCGGCTTCACCACGGTACATCAGTTCGTCAGGGTAGGCGCCCATGTCATCACCGGTCTGGGTACCGCGTTATTGCAGGATTTGCCGCCTTATGTGCTGGCTTCCGGTAATCCTTGTGCACCGCATGGCATCAACTCGGAAGGGTTGAAGCGGCGCGGCTTTGCCAGTCCGGCGATCATGGCAATCAAGCGTGCTTACAAGACGCTTTACAAATCAGGCTTGACCCTGACTGAAGCTAAAGCAGCGCTGCAGCTGCAATTACAGGAGCATCCCGAGTTGCAATTGCTGACCGATTTTCTTGCCGCCTCCGAGCGCGGCATCGTCAGATGACGAAAAATGTGCTGATCGGAATCGTCGCTGGCGAAGCCTCGGGAGATATGTTAGCCAGCCATTTGATGACTGCCTTGAAAAAAGTCTGCCCGAGTGTAGAGTTTGTCGGTATTGGCGGCCCGAGGATGCAATCGGTAGGAATGAATGTGCTGTTTCCGATGGAAAAACTCGCGGTAAGGGGTTATGTCGAAGTGCTGAAGCACTATCGCGAAATAGTCGGCATCCGTCGCAAATTGAAACGCTATTTATTGGATAACCGACCCGATTTATTTATTGCGGTGGATGCACCGGATTTCAATCTGGATCTGGAACTGGTGCTGAAGAAGCGCGGTATTACGACCATCCATTATGTCAGTCCCTCCATCTGGGCATGGCGCGGCGAGCGCATAAAAAAAATTAAACGGGCGGTTTCGCATATGCTGGCGTTATTTCCCCATGAACCGAGAATTTACAAGGATGCCGGTATACCGGTGACTTATGTTGGTCATCCACTGGCCGACCTGTTGCCGGATATGCCGCGACGTGCCGAGATGCGTGAGACCATGCGCCTGCCCCGGCAAACCAGCGTATTTGCCTTTCTGCCCGGCAGTCGCCAGAGCGAAGTCAGTCATCTGGCCCGCACTTATATACAAACGGCCAAGCTTATTCTGGAACAATTACCCGAAGCGCGCTTTCTGGTGCCACTGGTCAGTCGCGAGACGCGCACCATTTTCGAACAGGCGCTCTATGATTGTGAGGCGGAACATTTGCCGATCACCTTGTTGTTTGGCCATGCTCAGGACGCGATGATTGCCGCTGATATTGTCTTGGTTGCCTCGGGTACGGCCACTCTGGAGTGTGCCTTGCTCAAGCGGCCAATGGTGATTACTTACAAGATGCCGGCACTCTCCTGGTGGTTGCTCAAGGATAAAGGTTATCAGCCTTATTATGGTCTGCCGAATATCCTGTCAGGCCGTTTCGTGGTGCCGGAGCTATTGCAGGATGATGCAACCCCGGTGAATCTCGCACAGGCCTTGCTCAATCAGGTCAACGATCAGGGCTCGGTCTTACAACTCGAACAGCGCTTTCTTGCATTGCATCGAATGTTGCGCCAGGATACCGCCCAAAAAGCGGCAGCTGCCATCCTGTCCTATTTGCCGGTATGAGGATCTGCGGCGTGGATGAGGCAGGGCGCGGTCCACTAGCGGGGCCGGTATGTGCGGCTGCCGTGATACTCGATCCTGCCAAGCCGATTGCCGGTCTGGCTGATTCCAAAAAACTCAGCGAAAAACAACGCCATCTGCTTGCTCACCTGATACGCGAGCAGGCTCTGGCCTGGGCGGTCGCTTATGCCGAGGTGGCAGAAATCGATCAGCTTAATATCTTGCAAGCCACGCTGCTGGCGATGCAGCGTGCTGTGCTGGCCTTGAAAATACAACCGGTACAGGTGTTGGTAGATGGTTTGTATTGCCCGGAAACGGGAATACCCAGCCAGGCAATCGTCAAGGGAGACACATCGGTAGCGGCCATTTCGGCCGCGTCTATTCTGGCAAAAACTTCCCGCGACCAACTGATGCTTCAACTACATAGTCAGTATCCGCAATATGATTTTGCCCGGCACAAAGGCTATCCTACCGCAGCGCATTTAGCCGCATTGCGAGTACATGGCGTATCTGAAGTACACCGCAAGAGTTTCAGGCCGGTACGAGAATTATTATTATGAGCTGGTTTAAACTCATTCATCTGCTGGCGGTTTTGCTCTGGGTGGGCGGAATGTTCTTCGCGCATTTTGTGTTGCGCCCGGCAGCGGTTGAAGCACTGGAACCACCGCAGCGACTGAAATTATTGGAAGCGGTGTTAAGGCGCTTTTTCAAATGGGTGTGGGGTGCGTTGGGAGTGCTGTTGATTACCGGTCTTTATCTGATTTATCTTTATGGCGGCCTTGGACATACCGCGTTGCATATCCACCTTATGTTGATTCTGGGGTTGGTCATGATGGTGATCTACTGTTATCTGTTTTTTGCCTGTTTTGTGCCATTCAGCCTGCATGTAGCCAAGCAGCGCTGGAAAGAGGCGGGGGAAATCATGGTCAGGATACGCAAACTGGTGTCACTGAATCTGCTGCTGGGGTTGATCACCATCACTGAGGTGGCGATACTGTTGCCGCGCGGTTAACCGGTTCAGCTTTACTTTAAGCTCATTCCGATACAAAATCAGACCCTTGGCATTGACCTGCCCTGGATATTGATGCCTGACTTACCCGTCGTATGGCAAAGTCTGAATAAGTGAAACCCTGAAAAAATAATGGAGCATACGCGATGGCTCTCGATAAAATTAGCGACTTGCTGAACAAGCAGAAATTAGTGGTAGACATGATCCATAGTCAGGATATGCCTCGTCATGACCTCGTGGAAACGCTGGTACATAAACAGCATTTAGTCGAGTTGCAGAAGTTGCTCGCCAAGCTGCCCAATGTAGAAATTTGTAGCATCCTGGAAGCCTTGCCGGTGGAAGAGGCGAAAATTCTTTGGAAGCAAATACCGCCAGAACAGGAAAACGATATTCTCTGGGAAATTTCGGAGGTACTCAGGGCGCAACTCGCCGGTGATCGTGAGCCGGGGTTTTCTGAAAGTCAATTGAATGCCTTTGAGCTGGTCGAAGGCAGACTCAGGCAGATCAGCATTTCCAGTCGCAAAGACATGGAAGGTATCCAGCCAATCTGGATCGATCTGCTTAATGCCAGCAAGGCTGAACGTAGTTATGTAGGAGAGCATTTCAAGCTGGAACTACCCGATCCAGGCGATACCATAGACCTGGAAGTCAGTTCTCGTTTTCATGTCGAGGAAAACGAAGAAATCCATGTTCGTTCAAATTTTTTACTCGATCGAGCCAGGCAATTTGATCAGCGCTCAGTACCGGTGGCTTTTATTCTGCATAATGGGATATTGTTTTCAGTGCGTAATGAAGAGTTGCCGGCATTTCGATTGCAAAGACGGCGTGCCAAGATGCAGCAGGGATATGTCTCGGACAGCATCGATTTGTTACTCGACTTGTATGGTGCCGATGTGGAATTTTCGGCAGATTCTCTGGAAGATATTTACACTTCACTGCGCAAGGTGGGGCGACAGGTATTGAGCGAGACCATGAGCGACCTGGAGGCAGCAGCCAGCCTGGCTGATATTGCCGAAGAGGAAGATCTGAATGGATGCATACGCAGCAACATTCTCGATACCCAGCGTGCCTTGAATTTTTTAATGCGTTGCAAGATATTGTCGCCCAATCAGTTTGAAGATACCAAGCAGACCTTGCGCAACATCGAATCCCTGAACAGCCATACCGCCTTTCTGTTCGACAAGATCAACTTCTTGATGGATGCGACGATTGGTTTCATTAACATCAATCAGAACCGTCGAGTTTCTCAACTGACTATCTTTGGTGTGGTGTTCATGCCGATCAATATTCTGGCAGGTATCGGTGGCATGTCCGAATTTTCGATGATGACGCAGGGGATTCCCTGGCCGCTTGCCTATGGTGCCTTTGTGATCAGCATGGGACTGATCGGTTGGGCGACATATGTTGCCCTGATACACTCCGAGAAACGGAAGTTGAAAAAACGGGAACTGGCGGTTCAAGCTAAACTGCAGTCTGTAGCTTAACCTACCGGGCAAGCAGGCTCAGCAGATAATTGTCCATCGCCAATTTCCAGAAAGCGACTTTTTGTTGCGGCCGTCATTTCCAGCAGCTTTTGCATTTCAACCACCTGCTGATTGTCCAGTTTGAGGCTGCCGGTTGCCATAAATCAGTCTTGCCTGGTTCTAAAACTTCCATGCAAGTGTTTATTCTGAATGTTGCACATTGATTGTTTCACAAGGAAAAATTGAACATGCGGAATCGGGGTCAGGTCTTGACAATGCGGTTTATTCTCCATAACATCACTTCATGTCTCGTCCTCTACGTATTGAATATTGAATATCCCGGTGCGTTCTATCATGTCACTTCCCGTGGCAGTGCACGCGAGGCAATTTATTGGGACGACGATGACAGAACTGCATTTCTGACTGTTCTTTGCGAAGTGATCGTGCAGCACCGCTGGCAGTGTCACGCCTACTGCCTGATTGTCAAGACCTGACCCCGCCTCCCTGACTCCGATCTTCCTACAAACCCATATTCCTAACCCGCTTCGACTTCAAACCCCACCACGTTGCGCTGTTCCCTCGAGAACTCTACGCCGACCAGATGAATCGGCTGCCCCGCAGCACGGTATTTGTCGGCGTAGGCTTTATCCTTGAGTTGCTGCAAGGCGCGACCCTCTGGAAAACATTCGACGACCTTGAATTC
>CAIRBC010000533.1 GCA_903876685.1 uncultured Nitrosomonadales bacterium
CATCAAATCGTAATTGTTCGGTGGGATCCATATAAGCTCCTTGGTAACGCTGCTCGGAATTGAGCAGTGCCACGGAGTCTTACATAAATTCAAGGTTTTTTCTGCCGCATAGCGGCTTCGTCCAACACTTCGTCCAGCGTGTCATAGGCGGCCATCTTGCGTGACACGTCCAGCAGTAATTCTACCGTGCGCAAATGGCGGCGCTGCTGTGTGGTGTCTATTTTCCTGGTGGCCGTCGCTTCCATTTAAAGTTGCCGATTCTCAATTTGCTCACGCATTGCGTATATCGTGCCATGCAACTGTGCAATTTCTGCATTGGCCTGAATCAGCGCCTGTTTGATGCCGTTCTCCTTGTCGATGCGACTGATTTCCAGTGCATCGCGCAGTGCGGAAACGGACGCTTTCAAGTGCTGAATCTCATTATGGCTCTCGGCAACCGCCCGCTGCACCGCAGTTTCGCGATCCAGTCGCAAGGCCTCAAGCTTGTCGCGTAAGGCGACCACCGTTGCCTCAAGCTCCACTATCTCGGCTCGCGCCGCCACCGCGTAAAGACGCTGCTTCGCCTCCGCGTCACTACGCGCCACTTCCAACTCCTGGCGTAAAGCCAGCACCGTCAATTTAAGGTCGCGCAGCTCGGCCTGCTCTTGATTCTGTTGCACCATAGTATGTTAGCTAGAGAATCCAGGGTGCATAGCCAAAGGTGCGCAAGCGCACCCTACGATATCTTTTAACAAGAACAGTGAATACTCGCTCAGGCGCGCTTCTTGAACTCGTTGGTGCGGGTATCGATTTCAATTTTGTCACCGATTTCGATAAAGGCCGCAACCGGCAATTCAAAACCGGTATTGATTTTTGCGGGCTTCATCACCTTGCCTGAAGTATCCCCGCGCACCGCAGGTTCCGTATAGATGACTTCACGCACGATAGTATTGGGCAATTCTACAGAAATCGCCTTCTCGTTATAAAACACCACCTCGCAAGCCATGCTGTCCTCGATATAATTAATCGCATCGCCCATGCATTCGGCTTCTATTTCATACTGATTATATTCCTCGTCCATGAACACATACATCGGGTCGGCAAAATAGGAATAGGTCACTTCCTTACGATCCAGAATGATCTGTTCAAATTTATCATCGGCGCTATAGACGGTTTCTTTCGCGGAATCAGTCAACAGATTTTTCATCTTCATCTTGACGACCGAACCGTTGCGACCGGAACGGCTATATTCTGCCTTGAGCACCACCATAGGATCTGTTCCAACCATAATGACGTTGCCTACGCGTACTTCCTGTGCTGTTTTCATGTTTACTACCCCTCATTTTTGAAGGCGTGCATTCTACCGATTTTTTCACAAAATTCCAGTAAATTCAACCCCAGCCTATTTACTGCCTTTTCCTGCGCCCAATTCCAGGCGTACTGTTGCAAGTTGACCCGTGCCAGGGCAAACGCCGGCCACGCCTGACCAGCCGCACCACCCCTATTCCATGCGCACCACAATCCGCGCAATGCCTGACTGGCTTCAACGCCCAAGCGCGCGGTATACCGGTCGAGAAATGCCGCCAACTTGGTTAAATGCACTGCATCCTGTTGCGGATAAATTTGCCAGATAAATGGTTTGGCAGCGAATTGCGCCCGCACCAGGGAATCCTCTCCTCGGACGAAATTAACATCGCACGCCCACAATATTTCATCGTAACGCTCCTGCTCGACAAAGGGCAAAATGCGGACCGTTAAACGGGCGTCCACATAAGTCTGGCCTGCATTCAGTGCGTCAAGCTTAAAATATTTTGCTAACTGAACCAGAATCGGCCCTTCAGAAACCAGACACAACACGGGCTCCGAACTACTAGCCCAGACCTCGAGCAACCCTTCGAGCGCGGTATTCTGGTAGCTGAACAAGGAGATTTTAAGCACATTTTGTGCGGGCATTACCATGCCGATTGAATGCCAGAATGCCTGCTGAAGCGCAACCTCTTCCATAAAGGCCGCTCGTCGCTCAAAATAATCATGCTCCACAATTAAGCCGCCGGTCTGCGACGTAAAGCCCGGAAAGAAAAAATAACGAGTCAAGGGTAGTGAAGGATGCGGCGAGGGCAATCCATGACAGCCGTGCACCCAGTCTTCGGCACTGAGATAATCCAGATTCACCCATACCGGCGCCTGTGCCAATGCCGCCATCGCGAGCAGATAATTTTGCGGCAACTTGCAGTCAAAGGTGCCGATTACCCAATCCGCCACAACCCCCTCACAGCTATCCCAATGCCGAACCCTGACACCACGACGACACTGACTCAGCAGGTCGGGATCCACTTCTGGACATAATTTGCTCAGGCTATGCAAATTATCCACCCATAAGCACACCGTTAAACCATACTCGTTCGCCAGTTGCCTTGCCAGTCGCCAACACACCCCGACGTCACCATAATTATCAATTACCTTGCAAAAAATGTCGCAGCGCATTCGGCAGGCTTCCAGAAAAAGTGAATTTTGACGTAGGATGTTAGCAGAAAACCACTTGAATCCCTCCGACCTTGGTCGGTTGCAAGCGGTATTTTAAGAAATTGACTATGCAAACTGAAATCAATCACAGATAATTGAAATAGAGAGAGTGCATTTTTAAATTTTTGCTGGATGATGCGACACCAGGCGCCATGCATGAGGGTATGCTTGAAAAGCCTGTGCTGCGAGCTTGTCTGGATAACAGGAGCAATGATGAGTCTGGTATGGCGCGAGCAATTGAGTGTAGCTAATGATATTATAGACACGGATCATAAACGACTGATCGACATCCTTAATCAGGTTGAACGTAGCCTGAATTCCAAAAACAGAAAAGATCTTTATTTGTCCTTGTACAGTCTCTCTGAATATTCAGTCAAACATTTTGCGATGGAGGAAAAAATTGCCAGGGCAGCCGGATACCCTGAAGCCTCCCGCTTGAGCGAATCTCATGAGCTGCTTGTTAAACAGCTTGATCAGGTAAAGCTGGAAATCGAAAAAATGGGCGCAGAGTGGTCTGCGGTTGCAGCTGAACAATTTTCCGGTCTGTTGAGGAATTGGCTGATCGATCATGTCATCAAGGAAGATCTACTGTTGAAACCGTTCTTGAAAAAACTCCCTGCCAGCTTTAGCCCGGCTTGATGCAGGCCTCATACACACTGACTCAATCTGGCACGCATTCTTGGTAAAGGTCGGGTTTGATCGCAAAAAAGGCGCCTAACCCGACCTACTACTACCGTTTCTTGTTCCAGAGGCAGCAATGCAAACGCAGGCGGCTTTGGACTGCGACCGCAGCCGAATATTCCGATGCGAGCGCTAGGTGATGTAAGTGCCATGAGCCGAGCTGTTCAGGATGAGCTTCATCGCTGAGCAGTCGGGCAGGTTCATCCGGTGCCAAGGTAACGGCAAAGCGGTTCATCCCGGAACCGATCCCTTCTGCCCTGGCTTTAAGATAGGCTTCTTTACGAGTCCAGCCGTCAAAAAATGCCCTGGTACGCAAGCCGGCAGGCAAACCCAGCAAAGTGGCCGTTTCAACTGGCGAAAAAAATTGCTGCGCAACAGACATGACTTCAATATCAGGGCGTATAAGTTCCACATCCACACCCAGCTCATGGTTTTGCGCGAAAGCCAGCAGGATGATAGAGCCTGAGTGGGATACGCTAAAATGCGGCGCAACGGGATGGCTATTCAGATCCAGCATCGGTTTGCCCACATTTGAAACAATAAATTCAAGACTACGCGGATTCAGGTTCATGTACCTTCCCAGAATATCGCGCAAGGCTGCACGAGCCAGAATACTTCGGTGGCGATCCAGTTGCTGTCGAAATCGCCCGGCTTTTTCCAGCTCTGTCCGGGATAACAGGTTTGTCAAGGCACTTTCCTGTGCGACTGAGGTGTCCACTCGCCACACATGCAATTCCGCATCAGGCAGTTTATCGTTCTCAGGCAACCCGTTCAACGCCATTTTACTTTATCCCGACATTCGACCAGTAGCTTGGCCAAGGTTGCAACATGTACGGTAATCATACTGACATGGCCACCCGCTACCACATAGGCTTCTGCCTTCAGAGCCAATTTTTCCCATCCCTTCGCTATAGATTGCGGTTCAAGATTATCTTTTGCCATGAAGAGCGTCAGTTTTCCCGGATAAAATTTCGGCACATAGCTTTTACAAATAGCCACATAGCATCGCATGATTGTGTTATGCCGGGATTCCAGAGACAGCTTATCAAGATCAATGCCAGTCGACTCAGACAGCTCTGCCGTTTGAGTCTGAATCTCGGGGGCTATGGCAGCATGATGGACGTAGGCATGCGTCGGATCCATCATCACCAATAACCCGACTTTACTACCCTCAACCAACAAACGTTGTGCTATTTCGAAGGCCAGCAATGCGCCATTGCAATGTCCTCCCAGGAAATAGGGACCCTCAGGAAAAGCGCTGCGAATCAGCGCCAGGTATTCGTCGGCCATCTCCTCAATGGTGTCAGGCAGTGGCCGACCCGGCAACCCATGCGGTTGGATCGCGTAAAACGGCTGGTCAGCACCCATGTCGCGAGCCAATTGATGGCAATAAAATCCTCCGCCATGAAAGTCGCCGTGCAAGAAAATGAATGGTGTCTGGGTTGTTCCAGACTGAATTTCAATCAGCGGCGAGCTGTGCTGCTCTCCTTTGTGCACAAGCATGGCCTGCGCCAGCGTTTTGACAGTAGGATTCTGATAAATCACGGCCAGTGGCACCGACCAGTCGATCAGCTTTTCGATTCGGTAGCGCAGAACAACGGCATTCAGCGAATCCCCGCCGAGCTCGAAAAAATTGTCGTTGATGCCGATCCCGGGTATTTTCAGAAGCGCTATCCATATCTGCAACAACTGATACTGAAGTGCATTATATGCGGGCTGAGGGCTGGTTTGCGCCTGACTTAAAGGCAATGCGACCTTTTGCAGTCCGGCGCGATCCAGTTTGCCGTTGGCAGCATATGTAAAATGACTGGCAAAAAATAACTGATCAGGAATCAGATAAGCGGGCAACTGGTGTTTCAGAAAATCCCCCAGCGCTTGCAACTCGATCGACGAATCCTTTTTCTTTAACGTGAAACTTGCGCAGCGACGTACTCTCCCTCGCCCGCTTCGGGAGAGGGATGGGGAGAGGGAAACGGGCATGGCGGGTTTCATTATCAGGGGTGGCAGTGTGCCATGCCCGTTAGAATCAGGGCCACCAGCATCTTGCCGCCGGACTTTGTGTCACGCAGCTGTGCGACAGCATTGAGCACGTCAGGATGTTGCAGTAGCGCCGCCTCGATTTCACCCAGTTCGATGCGAAAGCCGCGTACCTTTACCTGATTGTCGATGCGTCCGAGAAATTCGATATTACCATCAGCTGCATAGCGCACCAGGTCGCCAGTCTTATACAATCGTGAACCTGGTTTGTCACTGAACGGATTGGGGATGAATTTTTCGGCAGTCAGTTCGGGACGTTCATGATAACCGCGCGCAAGCCCTTCGCCACCGATAAGCAGTTCGCCGGAGATACCGATCGGGGTTAGCTGGCCATGGCGATCCAAAATATAGAGCTGCGTATTGTTGATGGGGCGGCCAATTGACACCACCGCACCCTGGACATTCTCCACGCGATGAATACTCGACCAGATGGTTGTCTCGGTTGGGCCATAAAGGTTCCAGAGCGAGCTTCCTCTGGGCAACATTTGCTTCGCCAACTGTCCAGTCAGTGCTTCGCCGCCAACCAGCATTTTCAGGTTGCTTTTGCCAGGCCATCCTGTATCAATCAACGTGTGCCAGGTGGAAGGCGTGGCCTGCAACACCGTGATGTCATGCTCCAGTAGCAGACCGTTCAACAAGGCAGGATCCCTGAGGGCACTGGTTGAAGCCAGCACCATCCGCCCGCCACTGATCAGCGGCAGATAAATTTCCAGACCAAAGATATCGAAGCTGACAGTGGTCACCGACAGGAGTTTATCCTGTGCAGAAAAACCTGGCGTCGATTGCATGGCATGCAGAAAATTGAGCAGGCTGGCATGTTGAACCGCCACGCCCTTGGGTTTCCCAGTAGAGCCGGAGGTATACAGAATATAGGCCAATTGTTCTTTTGAAACATTAGCATGGCTGTTACCGTCTGGTTGTTGTGCAAGTATTGCAGACGCTGCTTCCAATAACAGCGTCGGCAGTGCCGTGCCTGACAGCTTCGCCTGCAACGATTCTTGAGTAATCAGTATCCGTGCACCGGAGTCCTGAAGCATGAAGGCCAGACGTTCTGCCGGATAGTCCGGATCCAGGGGAACATAAGCGCAACCGGCCTTGAGGGTGGCCAGAATTGCAACGATCATCGCGGGAGAGCGCGCCAGCGCGATCGCGATCCGGCTGTTGGCAGCAACGCCCATGCCACGCAAATAATGCGCAAGCTGGTTAGCCTTTGCATTGAGTTCGGCGTAATCAAGCCGCTGATCTTCATAGATCAGGGCAATCGCGTCAGGCGTGCTCGACACTTGGGCTTCAAACAATTGGTGGACGCACCGCTCGCGCGGATATTCCTTTGCGGTGTCGTTCCATCCAACCAGCAAGCGCTGCAATTCAGCAGTCGTCAGCAAGGGCAACGCCGATATTCTGGCATGCGGGTTTACGAGGATCCCCTCCAGCAAGGTCTGGTAGTGTAAGGCCATCCTGGCGATAGTCGGCGCAGCGTACAGGTCGGTGCTATATTCGATCTGGCAGTCGATTTTTTCTAAGGTTTCGTTGAGCGACAGCGTGAGGTCGAATTTTGCAGTATTGGCCTGAAGCGGGATCTGCGAAATCTCCAGTCCTCCCATATCCAATTTGGCATCCGGCGTATTCTGCAGAATGAACATTATCTGAAACAGCGGGTTGTGGCTGAGATGGCGCTCGGGAGCCAATTCGCTGACCAGCTTCTCGAAAGGCAAATCCTGGTGCGTAAATGCCTCCAGCGCCCTCTCGCGTGTACGACCCAGCAATTCGACAAAACTCGGGTTGCCACTCAGATCTGCCCGCAACACCAGCGTGTTCACGAAAAAACCGATCAACCCTTCGATTTCCAGCTGGCTGCGCCCGGCCACCGGCGTGCCAACCACGATATCCTCCTGATGCGTGTAACGCTGCAGCAGCACCTGAAACGCCGCCAGCAACGTCATGAACAAGGTCGCGCCTTGCTGCTGGCTGAATTGACGTAGCGCACCGGCCTGCTCTGCCGGCAGGCTAAAGGTCAGGTGTGCGCCACGATAGCTTGGCACCACCCGGCGCAGCTGATCAGTGGGCAGTTCCATAATCGGCAGAGCCGCGAAAGGCTGCTCAGGCTGGACATAAGTGCCGTCCCACTCGGGCAAGCGATCATGGTCAATCTTGCCGTTTGCCTTGAGCGGCAGTTGCGCCAGCACGATCCATACTGCAGGCACCATCGCAGACGGCAGGCGCTGCGCGAGATATGTTCTGGCTTCCCGGGCAATAGTAGCGCCATGTTGTGCGACCACATAGGCAACCAGCATGTCCTTACCTTGCGAGTCTTTTTTTCCAAGCACCGCGCAGGATGTTAGCCCTTGGTATTGCGCAAGCACTGCCCTGACTTCCTCAGGCGCTATCCGCACGCCATGAATTTTCAGCTGATGGTCGAGTCGCCCAAGTATATAAAGCAAGCCATCGGCTGCATGGTAGCCCAGATCCCCCGTGCGATAGATCAGTTCCTGCTTATCATTACGAAACGGGTTTTGAACAAACCCGCGCTGATCCGTGTCATTGAGATAGCCCAGCGTAGAAAATGGGGTGCGAATCACCAGTTCGCCCGGTTCTCCGGGGCCGCACCTTTCCCCCTGCCTATTCAGAACCAGTATCTGAGTATCAGGCAAAGGATTGCCCAGTGGCTGTATTTCCGGAAATACCTCATCGGGCACCAGGTAAAATGATTTAACCAAGGTGGTTTCCGTGGGGCCATACAAATTGGCAAATTTGCATGCAGGAGCCCTTTCCTGCCATTGCCGGAGGAGGATGCCGTGGAGCGGTTCACCGGAAAAGAATATCCAGCGCAATTCCGGCAGCTTGGGTGTGGGCTCCGCAAGCCAGGATTGCGCCAAGCTGGGCACCGCATGCAGGTGAGTGATCCGTTCACGGCAGAGCCAGGAAAGCAAACTTGCGTCATCCTCAGCTTCTGGCAGGCAAAGCGTCGCACCACTGGTCAATGGCAGAAATATATCTCGCAATACGACATCAAAAGACAGATGAATCAATTGCGCACAACGGTCTTCTGCAGTCAGGGAAAAAGCGCTGCGTTGCCAGCCTATCATATGCGCCATGCCCTTGTGGGTTCCCAAAACGCCTTTAGGTTTGCCCGTGCTGCCGGAGGTAAAAAATACATATGCCGGATCATCCGGCACCGGAGCGGGTAACGGCATCCCCACATTGTCTGGTGCCAGCATCTGATTGAGCACCAGTCCGGTCTGCGCCTCCACGATCAGCTGCGAAACAGGTTCCAGGCTTGCTATATCCTCCAGACCATACGCTATACGAACCATAAATTTGGCATTCGCCTCGTGCCGCATCAACTGTTGCCGCGCCACCGGCAAATTCCTGTCCAAAGCCAGCATCACACCGCCGCTCAGAAAAATGGCTAGCATGGCGCTGACCATACCGAAACTGCGCGCACCGGATAGCGCCACCACATCGCCATTTTGCACGCCCAACCGCCGCAACTGCCGTGCCTGCGTCTGACTGCATGCTGACAAGGTCGCGTAGCTCCATGCCTGCTTGCCCTGGCAAATGGCAATTTGCTGTGGTGTCAGCCTGGCGCATGCCAGAACGCGATCCGATAGCAATTCCACCAGCGGTTCTGCCATCGGCAAGGCTGGATCGGGAAGCCGCTTACGGGCTGCCGGTGTCAGCAGCGAGTAGGCGGAAATGGGGTGTTGCGCTGTACTGCTTAGCTGCTCAAGCAAATAATGGAATTGCTCCAGCAGATTATCAATCTGGCAACTACTGAAAAGGGTCGCTTGATAGCTCAGATCGAGGCTTATGCTATTCAGGTACCCGGTTAAGCCGAGCGTCAAGGCTGACTGCCGTTCCATACCCTTCAGCAAAGACTTGGCAACCCCCTTGAGTTCATGCCTAAATTCCACCCCGAAATTAACCCGTACCTCAACACAGGGATTGAGACCCGTTTTTCGCTCAGGACGCAAGTTCTCCACTTTATCCAAAGGCAGAATGGAGTACGGGTAGGCATCCGGTGCCAGTTCCCGCACCCTCGCCAATAATTCGCTAAAACCGGGGTCGCCCGAAAAATCTGTATGCAGCACCCGTCTATCGACAAAATAGTCCGTCAATCCCGCATGTTTGCGCTGCCCGGTCTGCTGTGCGAAGGCAACGATAACCTCCTGTGCATAATGACGGTGCAGCAACAACTTGAATGTAACAATCAACACCAGGTACAGGGTGCAGTTTTCCCGATTGGCCAAGGCCTTCAATGCCATGGACAAGTCTTCAGATAGCCGCAAATCATGATGCAAAATGTCGCAGTCCGCTTGGGTCTGCATGGACAGATCGGCAGGAAGTTTCAAGGGAAGTGCATCAACCAGTTTTGTTCTCCAGTAAGCAAACATTTTTCCAGCAGCACTGTTTGCAATTTTTTCCGCTACAGCATCGCGCAACCAGTAACTCGAATGCCAGGGTCGGGTAGCGATCAAGTCCGTCCTTGTACATAGGCATCATAGAATGCATCGATGTGGTGAGTATTCCCGTGGATCAGCCTGCCTTCCGCCGAGACCAGGCAGCATAACCCCGACAAAAAGCCGGTCATGCTATACTAAAATAAATATTCCTGCGAATCCAATGCGAATCCTTTACGCACTGACCTGGCTTTGGAGTGCTATGGCACTAGCGGCCTTCGACCCTTTTGGCACCGAGGCGCTGCTGCCACTAAAGCCCGCACTGCGCCTGCCCGGTGCTGCCGGTGATCCGTGTGTTTGCCAAAGGAGTCAGAGCGTCAATCCATGAAAATCGGCGCAACACGGTAAATTTATTCTGTAAATATTCGGCTAACCCATTCAAGCCAAGAAAAAGCCAAAAAATTATCTGAAGATTGATAACGATGCGATCACGCAACATTTTCTAAAAGCATAGCCTTGAGTGTAGGGTGCGCTCACGGTAAATTTGTTCTAATACCCTCGCCCGCTTGCGGGAGAGACCCCTGTCGCAAATTCCCCGACCGAATTGTGCCCTATGAACCTTGCCGTAGGGTGCGCTTGCGCACCATTTTGGAGTAAGCGCA
>CAIRBC010000534.1 GCA_903876685.1 uncultured Nitrosomonadales bacterium
AAACGCCAGGTCAGTCTGACGGAATTCAGCCTGCAACAATTCCAGCAGTGCATCCAGCAACAATGCATAGTCATCCAGATAAGCATTCAGGTGCGCATGACCGTCTTTGCAGGTCGCCAGCAATCTGCCGTCTTGCCACATTGTGTTGCGGATGAAATTCATTGCACGCTGTGCCGAGCTTATATACTCAGGCTTATCCAGCATCCGGCCAGCATGTGCCATTCCTTTGATTAGCAGGGCATTCCAGCCTCCTTGCGAAGGTTTTAACTAGGTGATAGCAATTTATCTTGCTTGCGCAAGTTCACAGCTATCATTTTGTAATTCAGCTGTGCAGTGCCTGAAAGTGCAGGTTCATAGCTTCAAAATCAGATGAACTACCAGCTCAGAGTATAGGCGCAACACGCCATCGGTAGTTAGCAAATAAGCAGGCAGCGATTGAGCCTGCGCAACCAGCAAACGATCAAAAGGATCACGGTGATGCCAGGGCAAATTCACTAAAGGGTAACAATCCTCCCCCTTCACCCGCAACTCGGTAAAGCCTGTGTTCCTTGCCAGTCGATGAATGTCTTCTGGTGAAAAATTAAAATTCGCCCGGTTCAACGAACGCTTGATGGCCACTTCCCAAATGCTCGCGGCACTGAAATACACTGTATTGGACGCATCCGTCAAGCTTGTCACCACATCAAACGGCAAACGTTCCGGTGCAAGCAATGCCGCCAGCAATATGTTGGTATCCAGCAAATAAACATGCGCAGCCATTTATTTCTCGAACATGGCGGCAATATCATCTGCATTCAGGCTGTCGAATTGTTCAGGGAAAGTAAACTGATTCTTGCCCAGCCCCAACTTGCGCGGCTCATTCCCGGCATTTGCCAATGCCACCAGACGTGCCACTGGCTTGCCTGCGCGTGCGATGATTATCTCTTCACCCGCACAGGCCTGATCAACATAACGTGAGAATTGGGTCTTGGCTTCATGGATGTTGACGGTTTGCATGGCGCACCTCGCGCTGACTGAGTGGACTAATGTTAGTCCAAATTAATATATTCAACAAGTGCCACCTCAATGTCGTTCAGGCGCAGCCCCGCGAACATCAATCTGACCTGTGACGGCTGCGAAAATAAGCGCGGTACGGCGGTTCTTGAAGCAGGTCGATGGTGCGCTGGGCTTCGGCGGTGAGGGTGTCAAATTTTGCTAGTTCGCGATCAAGAGTTGCGACGATCTCGCATTGCTCCTTGGAACGGCGGCGCAGCGATCGTGAGTTCAAGGATCGTCGATTGGGTAATATTTACCATTGAGGCACTGGCACACGTCGCTCCCAGTTCGATCTGTCCTCGGACGGCGGTCGATCCCAACCGGAGTTTAACAAGTACTAAATTTTAATAAATATAATCATAATATTGCAGCGTACTAGTTTCGTAATAGAGAAATTTCTCTTTTTTTCTTGTTATTTTTCTTTTATCTGGTGAATTTTATAGTCCCTCCCGGGTTTGAATTTAGCCGGACTTTAACACCAAAAACAGTAATACTGTTTATTTCAAATCCAATTTAATCAGGTGAAATTTTCAACCATATGA
>CAIRBC010000535.1 GCA_903876685.1 uncultured Nitrosomonadales bacterium
ACTCGCGCAGCGATCGTCTTCTCCCTCGCCCGCTTGCGGGAGAGGGATGGGGAGAGGGAAACGGGCATGATGGGTTTCATCATCAGGGATGGCAATTTGCCATGCCCGTTAGACGCAATTCTTCAATGCAAAAAAAATGGCGCCGCTCCAGGGTGGAAAAATCGAGAAAATCCAGCTTAATCGACTTCTTGATTTTGTAGGCATCACACCCCGTCAACAGCACCCAGGAAATATGCGTCTCTGCCACCTGGCAATCTTCCGCAAAAAAACCGGGAGCACACATGGCCTGTATCAACTGCTGCTGGCGCTGCAGTTCAGTGTTCATCGCTCTCCCTTCCGGCAGTTATTGCCCTCTCAGCTGCAAGGCTATTTGCGGGACATCGCTGATCAGTATATCGACTCCCAGTGCCAGCGCATGCTTGATTTGTGCTTCGCTATTACAGGTGTAAACCGCGATACATTTTCCATGTGCGCGTAATAGCGTCACCCACTCGCTAGTCAAAGACTGTATCGGCAGGCAGTAGCCGTGCAGAAAAGGCTGCTGCAACAGCACCTGCTCTAAATGCGCCAGATTCTGCTCCGGTTCCAGGTTGTAAACCAGTGGAAACAGCGGCGCGCAATGATGGGCATACACCAGACTAGCAAGGTTGAACGAGGAAATGATCAAATCAGAACTAGTGCTATGCCCGGCCATCGCTAGCGTCTGGCGCATTTTCAACTCGTGACGGAAAACAGGCTCCCAGTTGCGATTCTTGATTTCGAGCAGCAGTCGGCACTTGCTGCGGTAGGCATCCAGAAATTCCTGCAAGGTCATCAAGCTTGCAGAAGGGGCAGCCGCAGAAAAATGTGCCGCAAAATTCATCGTCTGCAACTGGACATGGTTAAAATCATCGATGCGTTTTCCAGGTAAGCCGACTTTATGTAAATCCGCGTCGTGCCACAACAGTGCGATTTCATCCAGGCTGAGTTGCACGTCCGTCTCCATGCCGTCAATCGCATAGGTCAACGATTTGTCGAAAGCGCTACGGGTATTTTCGGCGGCTTCCCGGTTTGCGCCGCGATGTGCATAAATTAACGTCATCAAACCACCCATTGAGCGTGTAACAATCGATCCTGTTTGTCTTCGGGGATGCATTGCATGAAGGCGCAATCCTGCTTGTGAATGGTAATGCCCCGGTCGCGTGTGACATAGCCAACAATCGGGTCTCCCGTGACTGGTTTACAGCAATGCGCCAGTTTAATCATTAAATTGTCCACGCCTTCAATCAGCACGGAGCCCGGAGCAGAGGCACGCGGCTTCTGCGAGGCACGCGGCGAGATGGTGAGTTGCCTGGCAGGGACTTCCTGCTGAATCGCCACCCCTACCCGGTGCGGGGTAATTTCATTGCAACCCAGCGCAATCAGCAAATCTTCCAGTTTATGGTAGCGCAAACGCTGCGCCACTTTTTCCTGATTGACCGAGGTTATACCCAGTCGCTGCATCTCGCGTTCGATAAGCACTCTGCCTTGTGCCACACTATCTTCGCTATTCTGTGATTTGAACCAGTGTCGCACCTTCGCCCTGGCACGCGGACTCTTCAGATAACCCAGTTGCGGACTTAACCAGTCGCGACTGGGCGAGGCCAGTTTTGCGCTGAGAATTTCCACGCGCTGACCGTTCTGCAATTTATAGTTGAGCGGCACAATACTGCCATTGACCTTTGCACCCCGGGTACGGTGACCCAGATCGGTGTGCAACGCGTAAGCAAAATCGACTGGTGTCCCATCCCTGGGCAAATCCATGACACGGCCTTGCGGGGTAAAAACATAAACGCGATCCTGCTGTGAGTCGTTTTTGAATTGCGCCTGCATGCCATCAGCCAGTTCCGCCTTCCAAGCCAGTATCTGACGCAGCCAGGAAATCTTGTCGTCGAAGCCTGCATCAGACTTCTTGTTTTCCTTGTAACGCCAATGCGCGGCGACACCGAGTTCGGAATCGTGATGCATTTTCTGGGTGCGGATCTGTACTTCCACCGGCAGTTGCCCGGCGCCAATCACGGCGGTGTGCAAAGAGCTATAACCGTTAGCCTTGGGGTTTGCAATATAGTCATCAAACTCACTGGCGATAGGCTGCCATTTTTCATGTACCACCGACAGCGCCGCATAACAATTCTGAATATCGTCCACCATGATGCGCAACGCACGCACATCATAAAGCTCTTCAAACTCCAGACGCTTCTTCTTCATCTTGTTGATGATGCTATAGATGTGTTTGGGTCGCCCGGTCACTTCACCCTTGATGCCCGCATCATCCAGCGCCTGCCGGAGTTGCGCTAGCATGTCCGCGATATAGCTTTCACGATTGACGCGGCGCGAATCCAGCAGCTTGGCAACTTTTTTGTAAAGCACCGGTTCCAGGATACGCACCGACAAATCTTCCAGTTCCCATTTGAGTTGCCACACACCCAGGCGATTGGCGAGCGGCGCGAAAATTCTTTGTGTCTCGCGGGCGATCTGGATTTGTTTTTCGGGAGATGCCCCTGATAGATTGCGCAGGGTCTGGGTACGTTCAGCCAGTTTGATCAGCACCACGCGTATGTCCTGCACCATCGCCAGCATCATCTTGCGTAGGCTCTCAATGTGCTGAACTGCCTCATTCTGACGCATTTCGCTGAACAAGCGGATCCGTTCAACCTGTGAAATTCCCTCTACTAGCGCCGCTACCGGCTTGCCAAAGCGGCTCGTTAATACCGGCGCACTATGCTCCAGAAAATTGGGAATCGCATGCAGCACGGTGGCCGCAATCGCCTCATAATCCATGTTCATGCCGGTCAGAATGGACGCCGCACCCAACGCATGCTGCAACAACGCCGTTCCAGTCACTTCAAGCTGACCGTCATAGAGCTGGGCTGCAAATTCGCAAGCTTCGCGTAAATGTGAAATTTCCGGTTTGCTATACACACCGCTCAAAGCGGCCAACCAGCGCTGGATATCGGCGCTATCCTCTCCGGTCAGAGGCGGGAAATTATGCTGTATGGAAACCATGGCGGCTTAGTCTGAAAATTACCAATTGAACAGCAGTTGACTCGAATTGTTTAAGGCAACCCTTACACAGCAGCGAGCCGTTAAATGGATCAATGGCTGATTATAATTCAACTATGCAATAAATGCCCTGCTACGCATTCAATCACCTACTATGCTTTGACAGTGGTAGAATCAGCCTATGCTTAACGAACGCGCACAAATCCTGCTCAAAACCCTGGTGGAACGGTATATCAACGATGGTCAGCCGGTGGGTTCGCGCGCGTTGCAACAATATTCAGGGCTGGATATCAGCCCGGCTACCATCCGCAATGTGATGGCGGATCTGGAAGACATCGGCCTGATCAGCAGTCCGCATACCTCAGCGGGGCGAGTTCCGACTGCCTTGGCCTACCGGCTGTTTATCGACACCATGCTGGTGTATAAACCGCTGGACAGCCTGCATGTACAAAATATGGAAGTTCGGTTACAACCCGACAATCAGTCCAGACTGATCGCGCAAGCCTCCAATGTATTGTCTGATCTGACCCAGCTTGCGGGGGTGGTTGCTACCGCCAAACGCAGCACACTGACGGTGCGCCAAATTGAGTTTCTGCGTCTGGCTGAAAAGCGCGTGCTGTTGATTATCGTGATGCCGGATGGTGAAGTGGAAAACCGCGTATTACTGCTGAACCGCGATTACAGCCAATCTGAACTTACCGAGGCAGGCAATTTTCTCAATCAGCATTATACCGGTTGCAGTTTCGCGCAGATCCGCGTGAAATTGCGCAACGAACTGCGCCAATTGCATCAGGACATGAGTGCCTTGATGGCGGCAACGCTAGCCGCTGGTGATGAAGTGGCCGCTAGTCAAGATCGTGATTACGCCATCAGCGGAGAACATAATCTATTAAATGTGGAAGAATTCTCTTCAGACATGAGTCGTTTGCGTAAATTATTCGGGTTGTTCGAACAAAAAACCGAGCTTTTACAATTGCTCGATGCCAGTCGACGCGGGCAGGGTATCCATATTTTTGTCGGCAGTGAATCAGGGCTTGCGAATCTCGACGAATGCAGCGTGATCACCGCACCTTACAGTGCCAACGGGCAACTGATTGGCACGCTCGCCGTGGTAGGCCCCAAACGCATGGATTATCAGCGACTGATTCCGATTGTGGATCTAACCGCCAGACTGCTGGGCAATGCGCTATCCCTGAACTGAAACCCTAACGGACATGACCATGAATGACTCATCTGAAAATGAAACTGCACTGTCCGTTCCCTCTCCACATCCCTACCCATGAACCTCCACCACAAAA